>CADCPL010000261.1 GCA_902803305.1 uncultured Lachnospiraceae bacterium | reverse complement strand
GGAAGCTTGGACTCAATGGCTGCCTGTTCAGAAGGCTCTGCAAGATAGATAACGGGAGTGTTTGCGAGTTCCTTGTATGTTCTGATTATGTCGAGCACCTTTCTGGTTGACATAACATTAAGATAACAATCTATAAAGATCAGATCCGGAACAGTCCCGTTGAGGAAAAAGATCGCATTCTTGGGATTATCGAACACTTCAACGTCATAGTCACGCTGAAGATAGATCTTCATCAGATCGAGAGTTGAGAAATCATCGTCGATAATGACTATGTTGTGTCTTCCGGTACCGGTCTTCCTGGGCTTGATATCGGGAACGAGCATGCTGTCATACGTAAACATGGTCGAATCCTCCGCGCCGCCGTACTCGCGCGAATATCCATCGTTGCTTGTCGCCGGTTTTCCGTCCAGTAAATTTGATAATTGAAGAAAAATATCGTCTTCCATAAATGTATAATAGCACAAGTTTGGAGAAACGAACAATAATAAATGGAAAAATCAAGTGAAATGACGATCAGGGATATGAATATCGGGCAGACCTGTGTTATCACAAGGGTCGGAGGAGAAGGTGCGCTGCGGCAGCATTTTCTTGACATGGGTGTTATCAACGGAGCAAAGGTGACCGTTGTAAAGTATGCACCGATGGGTGATCCCGTTGAGCTCTTGATAAGGGGATATCAGCTTACGCTCAGGCTTGATGACGCACAGCATATAAGTGTCATGCCGGCGGATGAGATACAGCCGGATGATGCGGGAAGTGAGATCATATCAAGTATTGACCATCCCGGTCTGGGCGAGGGCGGAAGATTCCATGACAGTGAAAATGAAAAACCGCTTCCCGAAGGAACGATACTGACTTTTGCCCTTGTCGGAAACCAGAACAGCGGCAAAACCACGCTGTTTAACCAGCTTACCGGATCGAGTCAGCATGTGGGGAATTTCCCCGGAGTCACCGTTGACCGGAAGGACGGGGTCATAAGGCAGTACCCCGATACGCTCGTGACGGATCTTCCCGGGATATATTCGATGTCCCCGTACAGCAGCGAAGAGATCGTTTCGAGAAACTTCGTCATGAACGAAAAGCCGAAGGCGATAATAAATATCGTTGACGCGACCAATATCGAAAGAAACATGTATCTGACGATGCAGCTTCTCGAGATGAACATACCGATGGTAGTCGCTCTTAACATGATGGATGAGGTAAGAGCTAACGGAGGGACCATTGACATCAATAAAATGGAGCTTGCTTTGGGGGTACCCGTTGTTCCGATCTCCGCGGCGAAGGATCAGGGTATAGACGAGCTTGTCGAACATGCGATACACGTGGCGAAGTACTGCGAGCCTCCGCTTCGGCAGGACTTCTGCGATGAAAGCGATAACGGCGGAGCCGTTCACAGATGTATACATGCCGTGATCCATCTGATCAATGATCATGCGATCGAAGCCGGCATTCCGCTGAGGTTCGCCGCAAGCAAGGTCATTGAAGGTGACAGCATCGTCACCGACCGGCTTAGGCTTGATGACAATGAGAAAGAGATGATCGAACACATCGTACTGCAGATGGAGAAGGAACGCGGTCTTGACCGCAGCGCCGCCATCGCGGACATGAGATATTCGTTCATTGAGAAGATATGCTCAGCTTTTGTGAAAAAGCCGAAAAAGAGCAGGGAAAGCGTTCGGAGCGAACGGATAGACAATGTCCTGACCGGTAAATGGACAGCTATACCGCTCTTCATACTTATCATGCTCGTGGTATCTTATCTGACTTTCAACGTGATAGGGGGAAACCTTCAGACTCTGCTGGAAAGCTTGATAGACGGAGTTACTGTGGCAACGGAAACAATTCTTTTGACCGCCGGAGTCAACGATGTGATCCGTGGGCTTGTCATTGACGGTATATTCGCGGGAGTAGGCAGCGTGCTCAGTTTCATCCCAGTAGTTGTCACGCTTTTCTTTTTCCTCTCACTTTTGGAGGATTCGGGATATATAGCAAGAGTTGCGTTTTTCATGGATAAGATGCTTCGAAAGATCGGACTGTCGGGAAGAAGTATCGTTCCGATGCTGATCGGATTCGGATGTACCGTGCCGGCTGTCATGTCCACAAGGACACTGCCGAGTGAGCGTGACCGTAAGATGACTATACTGCTCACGCCTTTTATGAGCTGCAGCGCAAAGATGCCGATATATGCTTTCTTTGTAGATGCATTTTTCCCCGAGCATAAAGCCCTTATATTCATAGGCTTGTATCTGCTCGGCATCCTGATATCCGTTGCGATAGCGCTCGTGTTCAAGCGGACGATTTTTCGGGGAGAAGCTGTTCCTTTTGTTATGGAGCTTCCGAACTACAGACTCCCGACCATCGGAAATGTCACAAAACTCCTGTGGGAAAAAGCGAAGGATTTTCTCCAGAGAGCATTTACGATCATATTCATGGCAACGATCATAATATGGCTCCTCAAGAGTTTTGATATGCATTTCGGACTCGTGGCGGATCAGCATCTGTCCATACTTTCGGTCATATCAGGATGGGTTGCACCGATCATGAGACCGCTCGGACTCGGTGACTGGAGGATCTGTACGGCACTTATCAGCGGATTTATGGCGAAGGAGAGCGTGGTATCCACCCTTGAAGTCCTGTTTGAAGGAAATGTTAATGGTTACATGACATCAGCTTCTGCAGCGTCGCTTCTTGTCTTTTCACTTCTCTACACGCCATGCGTAGCGGCCATTGCTTCGATCCGAAGAGAACTCGGAGTGAAATGGGCTGTGTTTGTTGTGTTCTGGCAGTGTTTTGTTGCGTGGATAATGGCATTTGCTGTATATCTGTTATTGCAAATAGTGTGAAAATGTGTATAATGTTGTAGGTATTTTTTATTTTATAAGGAGGAAATTATGAAAAAGAGAATTGTAAGTGTTCTTATGGCATCTGCAATGGTTCTCGGACTTGCTGCTTGTAATGGCGCTGCAGGTCAGGCTGCGGCTACGATCGAGAACGTTGAGAATGCCGCTGAAGAGACAGCCGATGCTGCGGAAGAAGTTGCCGACAAGGTAGAAGATGCAGTTGATGATGCTGTTGAGGAAGCCGGTTCGGATGATTTTCACATCGGTATCGTAACAGGTTCGGTATCACAGTCTGAGGACGACAGAAGAGGTGCTGAAGCATTCCAGGCTAAGTACGGCGAGGACAAGGTTACACTTGCCATCTATCCCGATAACTTTACAGAGGAGCTTGAGACAACGATCCAGACTATCGTTAACCTTTCGGATGATCCCGATATGAAGGCTATCATCGTTAACCAGGCTATCCCCGGAACAACGGAAGCATTCCGTCAGATCAAGGAAAGAAGACCTGACATCCTCTGCATCGCAGGTGAGTCACACGAGGATCTTCCCGAGATCGGTTCAGCAGCTGACCTTGTTGTAAACAACGACTTCGTTGCAAGAGGATACCTTATGATCCGTACGGCTCATGAGCTCGGATGTGATACTTTCGTACATATCTCATTCCCTCGTCACCTTTCATACGAGACAATGTCAAGACGTGTTGCCATCATGAAGGCTGCATGTGAAGAGTTCGGAATGAAGTTCGAGATGGAGACAGCTCCCGATCCCACAACCGATGTTGGTGTTCCCGGAGCACAGGCATACATCCTTGAGCATGTTCCCGAGTGGGTTGACAAGTACGGCACAAACTCAGCTTACTTCTGTACAAACGATGCTCATACAGAGCCTCTTCTTAAGAAGCTTCTTGAGTGCGGCGGATACTTCATCGAAGCAGACCTTCCTTCACCTCTTATGGGTTATCCCGGAGCGCTCGGTCTTGATCTTACCGAGGAAGCAGGTGACTTTGAGAAGATCCTTGCAAAGGTTGAGTCAGCTGTAGTTGAAAAAGGCGGTGCAGGCAGATTCGGTACATGGGCATATTCATACGGATATACCGTATCGGCAGGTCTTGCTGAGCATGCAAGAAACGTTATCCTCGGCGAGAGCGACCTTACAGATATCGAGGATATCTCCAAGGCATACGGTGTGTTCTCACCCGGCGCTGAGTGGAACGGTTCCAAGTATACAAATGCAGAGACAGGCGTAAAGGCTGACAATACTTTCCTTATCTACCAGGATACATATATCATGGGCGATCCCGGAAAGTACATGGGTTCAACAAAGGTTGAGGTTCCCGAG
>CADCPL010000260.1 GCA_902803305.1 uncultured Lachnospiraceae bacterium | reverse complement strand
CCCTTCACGGTCTTGGCTTCAGTTATATCCTCTTCTATCTGTCCTATTTTCTTATTTATATCCTCGAAAGAAAATTCGACAACAACATCACCCTCCTGAACCATCTCGCCGACCTTAAAGTGAACCTTATCGATCTTGACACCGGAAAGCGGGCTTGTGATAGTACGTACATCCTTACTCTGTATCGTCCCTGTCGTACTGATCGCCTTTGAAATGTCCATCCGGGTGATCTCGGCTGTAGTCGTCGTACTCTCGCTAAGCACAGACTGCACCTTATTCTTTGTATCAATGATTTTGTATACTATAAATGCGATGATACCTGCAACGAGCAGTCCTATCACCGTCCATTTGATCCATCCGTGCTTCTTTCTGCGAAACTGATCAATGGATGTTTCCTGATTATTTTTTTTCCTGTTGGGTTTCTTTCTGATCTCTTCTGAAATGTCTTCGATGTCGGAATTATCCGTTTCCGACGCAGGGCTGGTGTCACCGATTGACACATTATCAATGCCCGTATCCATATTATCGCTCAATCTCTCATCCTCCGATTACGACCCCGTTCCCTGCATGCTCCCCTCCGAGCATACAAATACCAATATATTGTACCGCATAATCAATGCATACACCATATCTATTTGGGTAAAAACAAAGTAAAAACGGAAAATCAAATGATGAGCATCAACGATAGTAACGATCACTCAAGTACCCGGTATACACAAGCGGATAATGACGTTCACCCCTGTTGATAAGAGCATTGCGATTAGTATTGATGTAATTCTCAGCCCAGGAGATATTCATGTACGTTGCCGGATATTTGATCTTGTTAACATAGTCGCACCAGGCAGTTTGCGCATACATGGAATTGACCGCGTAAGTGGCGGGATTTACAGCCCCCGCGGGCGCTGCTGCTATAAGTTCCGTGTTGCGGGCGATCAGAACATTCAGAGTGTTTACAAGATTCGTGGCATCATTCACGGCCGCCTGAGCCATAGCCTTTTCGATATCGGTGCCGTTCTTACTATATATGTTAAGAGCATTTTTATTCTCCCGAAGGATCATCTCGGCGCCGTCAACATTATACATGAGTCTGAACACAGGCACCATATTGGCAGCTGTGACCTCATCCGCGCTGACTGTCTTTGTATTGATAGCACATACCATAATGATCAGGCATATTGAAAGGATTTTTTTCATTTGATCGGCTCCTCGTAATTGTAACATCGTTATCATATAACCAATATATATCATAAATATACACGGTAGGCAATTCCCCCGGTATTTTATGGTATAATGAGTGACATGAAGACAAGGACCGGTATCAATATCAGGAAGTGGTGCCTGGCACATGAAGAATTAATCGAAACAACACTTGCCGGCGAAACTGATGCAGACAAGTTGGCCGTACTTTCCGCACTACACGAAAAGAGACTCTCATGGCTCATGCATGAGCGTCTCATTCATCTGATCGTGATGTTCCTTACGGCAGTTCTTGTCATGTTTTCAATGGGTCTGATACTGTTTTTACCGGAAATGATAACGCTATCAGGTCCGTTGTTCCTGATAGCGTTCATATTACTTGTATTCTATGTACGTCATTACTTTTTTCTGGAGAATACCGTTCAAAAGTGGTATGTGCTGGACGATGAGATCAGCAAGAAACGATCCGGCATGATCTAATCCGCTCAAACACCGCTCCGGCTGCCTCGCTCTTCGAACAAGGCATCAAATATCACTCTCCATCACAAACTCGTCAGTAACAACCTCCTCATCTGTGTCTTCTTCTTGCGTTGCGATCGGCACAAATTCAGACATATATGCCTGTGACGGAAGGCCGGCCATGAGTTCGGGTACATTGATGACGATTCCGTCTATTCCGTAGGGTATCGGCATGCTTACCTTGTGAGAATGAGGTTCCTGCCCCTTCTCATCAGTGATCTCGAGAGTCATTGAAAGGGTCTGTCCCATCAGATCTGTCATACCTCTTTCGTCCTCTGCAAGCTTTGCTACTTTTTCTCCGTCCTTTATGACCGTGACTTTATAATATGCATCATAGCTTTTGCCTTCATAATCCGCCGATACGTTGTCAAAGTATATCGTATGGCCTCTTCCGATGATGAACATGATCACTGCTATGACCAGAATTACCGCTATTGCCGCTGCGCGGAAAATCAGTTGTCTCTTATTCTTCATCCTGCGCCTCCTTAAGTTTCATGGAAGCAGCGCTCTTTGCTTTTCTCTTGTTTGTCTCATACATTATGAGCGCAACCGTGATTACCGCATATGAAACGAATACGCGGAAGTATTCACCGATCATCGAGTCTCCCGTGATATATGCACCGGCTCTGGGAGCCACGATGAACATCGTATGGAAAAGAACAACGCCGAGGAACACGTTTCCGATCGAAGCCTTATCAACGGATGCTCCTCCGACGAGAAGTGCCGCGATACAGAACATACCGATCTGGCTGTGTGCGGTGTATGTTGCGATGTTTCCCATGTTCTGCAGATATATGATCATTCCGAAACCTGCGAGCACCGTTGAGATCACGATGGAGATTATCCTTGTTCTTTCAACGTTTATGCCGGCATCTCTTGCGACTTCCATATCCTGTCCCACGGCTCTCATATCCTGACCTAGCTTTGTACGTCTGAACCATACTATAACAAGGCACATGATCGCTATTATTATGAACGTAAGAAGCGGTATCTTAACCCCCGCAACATTTATCGCAAGCATGTTATCGAGCTTCTGACGCATCGACAGGAGCGATACCGTATTTCTGATGCCGTATCCTCTCGGAAGCTTGATCGATGAATGCTTTATCGGGATGACTTTTCCCATGAGGTAAAGCACAACTATCTGATATATACCGTTGATGAAGAAAGCCATGATATAGCTTGTGATCATCTCGCGGCCCTTTGCTCTGTTAAGTATCTTTCCGCAGAATATACCGAGCAGTACCGAGATCGGGACAGAAATGATCGCTGCGAGCACCATTCCCGGAACCCCGACGATCTGCCAGTCACACACGAGTATAAGAGCGATCTCTGCTGCCATCGCGCCGAGAGTCATACCGAAATTAAGACCCATGCCTGCCATGATCGGTATGAGAAGGCTGAGTATCAGGAAAGCATTTCTGCCCATTCTCGTGATGATCTCATTGATCAGCATCTTGGGAGACAGTCCCGAGAGCGGGATACAGAAAATACATATTATTATGAACATGATCGGCACGGAGGCCTGTCTTAAATTGATCTTCTTCTTATCGTTCATCTTGATGCCTCCGTCTTTCTTGTGAGGGCAAACAGTATCATACCCATTGAAGCGATGATCCTGATGACCTCTGACATATCCATGTGGATCATGTTGTTCATAACGGTCGGTGTCATCGTAACTATTCCCTGGAACAAAATCGTACCCACTATAACGTTCATTATGCTCGCCTTATTGACCGAAGCTCCTCCGATAAGGATGGCGGATACGGCCGGAAGTGCCATGTAAAATGGCGCCATGTACAGCTGGATGAATCCGAATCCCTGCTCGTAAACAAGTATTCCGATCGCTGCAAGCCATGTCGACATCACAACCGAAAGCATTCTGATCCTGTCAACGTTTATTCCCGCTGCTTTTGCAAAAACCGGATTTGAACCTACCGCTGTCATTGCCGTACCGGTCTTTGTATGAAGAAATGCCCAGATCGCGAACGCAAGTATCGCAAAGAAAATGAGCGTTCCTGTCGGTATCGATATGTTTCCGATCTCTATCCTTGCGATCGATGCAAGTGCCTGATCGAAATATCCTTCAAGAGAGATCGTTGTACGAAGACCTTTACCCGCAAGTCCCCATACCATGTTGGGGCTGTGATAAGGAAGTACGAGCCACATCATGCACATGAGCGATACGGAAGAAAATCCGACATAAGTCGCGATCATCATCTCTCCGCCTTTGATCTTATTAAGAAGCCATCCGTAAAGTGCTCCGAACACGAGCGCAAACGGTGTTGCGACAAGTATCGCAACAACAAACGACATCCCTCCGGTAAATCCCATCTCAATAGAGATGGTAGCACCGAGCAGTCCGGAAATGATCCCGAGCGGCAGTCCGAAGTTGAGTCCGCATCCGCTGTGTACCATCGGGACCATGGCAAGGACGAGTATGCCGTTCCATGAAAACCTGTTTATTATGTTCGATATCTGCGTCGGCAGATCCGCTCCCACAAACGGAGCCATTATAAGGAGAAGTACGAGAAATCCCGTTATTATCAGTCTGGGAAGCCCGAATTCTCTGAGCGAATCCATTATCTTATCTTTCATTTTAAAACCTCTTTTACCTGGAATGATCTAAACAACTCCGCTGAGCATCATCGTACCGAATTCTTCCGTTGAAGAATCAGCCGGAAGGATGCCCGATATACGTCCTCCGGATACTATGGCGATCCTGTCGCATGTCATACGGAGTTCTTCAAGCTCCGATGATACCATGACGACCGTTACACCGTTCTCGCGGTTGAACTTTCTGAGCGCATCTAGCACGAGTGCTTTTGCTCCCACGTCTATACCACGTGTGGGCTCCGATACGAACAGAAGCTTCGGCTCAAGAGCAAATGCCTTTGCAAGGCAGACCTTCTGCTGGTTACCGCCTGAGAGTTCCTTGGCTCTTTGCTTGGAACTCGTACATTTGATCTGAAGCTCATTTATGTATTTTTCCGTGACCTCACGGATCGCTTTTTCGTCTCTCCATTTGATAAGTCCCCCAAGATACTTCTTCAGGAACTTATTCTGTATCTGCATTGCGGGGAATGCTACATTCCACTCAAGTGATTCGTCAAGAAGAAGTCCTACGCCTCTTCTGTCCTCGGATACAAACGCAAACGAGGAATCAAGACACTCTCTGGGACTTCCGAGCGGAATGACTTTTCCATCAAACTCAACCGTGCCGCCTGCCTCATACAGTCCCATGACCCCGTTGGGGATTCCGAGCTTGCCCTGTCCTGCCAGGCCGCCTATGCCGAGTATCTCTCCTTCTTTTACTTCTAGTGATACATCTCTTACCGTCTCTCCGGGCATGTCGACCCAGAGCCTGTCTATCTTAAGTATCGTCTTTGCACCGTCGCTGTTCTTGATCTCGCGCTTCTGCGACGTGCCGACGCTTCTTCCCACCATGCTCTTTGTAATGGCTGCAACGCTCGTCTCCGCTGCGGGAACGCATTCGACAAGGACACCGTCTCTCATGACTGCGACCGTATCGCAAACCGACAATACTTCCTGTAATCTATGTGTAATGAAGATGACCGAAATACCGCGCTCGGACATGCCGCGTATGGAATCAAGGAGCGATGCTGCCTCGCGTTCCGTAAGTACGGCCGTGGGCTCGTCAAGTATGAGGAGCCTCAGCTGCTCCTTGGACAGTTCCCTTGCGATCTCGGTGAACTGCTTGTGTCCGACGGGCATCGTGTTGATCATCATATGTCTGTCGATCTCAACGCCCATCTTTTCTATCGCATTCTTCGCGCGCGTATCCATCTCGCTCCTGTCGAGCGTATTCAGTCTGTCTCCGAAGATTTCCGAAACATAATTATGCTTCTCGGGCTCTCTGTTGAGCAAAATGTTCTCAGTTGCATCAAAGCCCGGGATCAGCGAAAATTCCTGATGGACCATTCCTATACCCGCAGCTATCGCTTCAAAGGGTGTCTGGAAACTGACTTTCTGTCCGTCAAGAAAAATATCCCCTTCATATCCTCCGGTCTCGGCTATATCCGCCGCACCGAACAGGATCTTCATAAGTGTTGATTTTCCTGCACCGTTCTCGCCGCACAGACCCAAGACCTCCCCGGGACGAAGCTCCAGATTGATATCTTCGAGAACCTGATTGCCGAAGAAATCTTTCTTTATGCCCTGCATCGTAAGCAGCGGTGCACTGTTCCTATCCATCAATTACTGCCTTTCCGTTCTAAACTCTTTCGACTCAAAAAAAATAAAACATGGTGAGGAGGAAATGAACGTTCCTCCTCACCGCAATGTTCATTACTTAATGGTAAAGTACTTCTCGGGAACCTCAACCTTTGTTGAACCCATGTACTTTCCGGGATCGCCCATGAT
>CADCPL010000259.1 GCA_902803305.1 uncultured Lachnospiraceae bacterium | reverse complement strand
CCCGATATAATGGCGGCGATGGCGGCAAAGATAGAAGACAGGCCTTTTTCCGTGCTTGATATAAACATGGGCTGTCCGGTGCCGAAGGTCGTGAACAACGGGGAAGGCTCTGCACTCATGAAAGATCCAAAGCTTGCGGGGGCCATAATAAAAGCGGTCGCAACCGCGATCTCAAAACCCGTTACCGTCAAGATAAGGAAGGGATTCGATGATGAGCATGTAAACGCCGTTGAGATAGCCAAGATCGCCGAGGATGCCGGCGCGGCAGCAGTTACGATACATGCAAGGACAAGGCAGCAATATTATTCGGGAGAGGCCGATTGGGATATCATAAGACAAGTTAAGGAATCCGTTTCGATCCCTGTTATCGGAAACGGTGATGTTGATTCATATGAAAGCGCATGCGCCATGATAGAGCGGACCGGATGCGACGCCGTGATGATCGGACGCGCCGCACAGGGAAACCCTTGGATATTCACTCAGCTTTGCGCACTTAGCAGGGGGGAAAAATGGGAAAAACCCGGCAGGGAGGAAGTCGCCTCGATGATCATGCGTCACAGCAGGATGCTCATCGAGTGCAAGGGTGAATACATAGGGTCGCGTGAGATGCGCAAACATGCGGCCTGGTACACAAAAGGATATCCGGGTTCATCATCGCTTCGTGGGAAAATGAACGAAGTGGAGTCAATCGATGATATGCAAAGGATAATGGATGAATTTGTGCGCGGATAAAGTCTGTTGACGCGGGCAGGTGCTTGCGATATAATGCGTTTAATGCCCATGGGGCACGTGATTTTTAATACTAAATGATCCTTGGAAGGGGAAGTAACGATGGAAGAGAAAAAGAATTTAATGTCTCATGAGAAGCTTCTGGAACTTGAAGCCGAGCGCGACGAGAGAAAGGAAGTCATCAGAGCGCAGATAGCTCAGAAGATCAAGGAAGCACGTGAACAGGGTGATCTTTCCGAGAATGCCGAATACGATGCTGCCAAGGAAGAACAGAGAGATAACGAACTTCGGATAGAAGAGATCGAAGCAATCCTCAAGAATGCCGAGGTATATCTTGAAGAAGACGTTGCCAAGGACGCTGTCGGACTTGGAAGCACCGTCACATTGCTTGATGTCGAATTCAATGAGGAAGTTGTATATAAGATAGTAGGTTCAACGGAGGTAGACAGTCTTAACGGCAAGATCTCCAATGAATCACCTGTCGGAAAAGCTCTTATCGGTGCCAAGAAGGGTGCGACCATAGGAGTTGAGACACCTGCAGGTGTGATCAATTACAAGATCATAAAGGTTGAAAAGCCTGCAAGTGCAAAGGGCGCAAAGAAGACTACCAAGAAGAAAGCATAAGATAATGGGAAACAACGATCAGAAAAAGGACGGGCAGGAACCCGATCTTAATCAGATACTTAAGAATAAAAGGGAAAAACTTGCCAACCTCCAATCGGCGGGCAAGGATCCTTTTGTTATAACAAAATACGACCAGACCGATCATACCGCTGATGCAAAAGCAGCATATGAAGAACTGGAAGCAAAGCTTCTTGCGGATCATAAGGCAGTTGCTATAGACGAGAGCCTTCCCGAGGAAGAAAAAAGAGTGCTTGCCAAGGAAGACTATGAGAAGAGACGCGCCGTTATGGACGCTTCCCCGATAAATGTCAGCATTGCCGGTCGTATAATGCTCAAGCGCGTGATGGGCAAAGCTTCATTCATCAACGTCAGGGATCTTAAGGGAAATGTTCAGGTTTACGTTTCCAGGGATTCGCTTGGAGAAGATGATTACTCTGATTTCAAGAAATACGAACCCGGCGATATCGTCGGTGTTAAAGGATATATGTTCAGAACACAGATGGGCGAGGTATCGGTACACGCATCATCGGTGATCCTGTTATCCAAGAACCTTCAGCCTCTTCCCGAGAAGTTCCACGGTCTTACGAATACCGACATGCGCTATCGTCAGAGATACGTGGATCTGATCATGAACGATGTCTCAAAGGATACGTTCATAAAGAGGTCGAAGATCATATCGACAATAAGAAAGTATCTTGACGGACAGGGATTTATGGAAGTGGAAACTCCAATGCTTGTTGCAAACGCGGGCGGTGCAGCCGCAAGACCTTTCATGACGCATTTCAACGCACTTGATGAGGACCTTAATCTTCGTATATCCCTTGAACTCTACTTAAAGAGACTGATAGTAGGCGGACTCGAGAGAGTATATGAGATAGGACGTGTGTTCAGGAATGAAGGCCTTGATACGAGACACAATCCCGAATTCACGCTCATGGAGCTTTATCAGGCATACACGGATTATAACGGAATGATGGACCTTACGGAAAACATGTTCCGCTATGTTGCGAAGGAAGTATTGGGCACGGCCAAGTTCACATACGGAGATATCGAGCTTGATTTTGAAAAACCTTTCGAGCGTATCACCATGATCGATGCTATAAAGAAATATACGGGTATTGATTTTGACGAGGTTCCCGATACGGAAGCAGCGAAGAAACTGGCTGACGAGCGTGACATTCACTACGAACCCTATCATCAGAAGGGCGATATCATAAGCCTCTTCTTTGAGGAATATGTGGAAGAAAAGCTTATACAGCCTACATTCGTAATGGATCATCCGGTGGAGATATCACCTCTTACGAAGAGAAAACCCGACAGACCCGATCTCGTTGAGAGATTTGAGCTGTTCATCAATACATGGGAGATGTGTAACGCATATTCCGAGCTTAATGATCCGATAGATCAGAGAGAGAGATTTAAGGCACAGGATGCCGCAGCGGCAGCAGGCGACGAGGAAGCCAACCATACGGATGAGGATTTCCTTAACGCACTTGAGATCGGTATGCCTCCCACGGGCGGTATCGGCTACGGTATCGACAGGCTCACTATGCTGCTTACTAACAGCCCGGCCATCCGTGACGTGCTACTCTTCCCGACTTTGAAGAGCCTCAGCTGACGTAACCCTAGTAAATACAAGGGTTTGCGGGCTTGACCGAAGATGAAAGTCATGCAAATG
>CADCPL010000258.1 GCA_902803305.1 uncultured Lachnospiraceae bacterium | reverse complement strand
TCTTTGCTGATCGCACCTTCCGCAACGGCTATGATCGTAAATTTGCTTCCTCTTTGCTCACGCAGTTTGATCGCTTCCACAACCTTGTCGATATCATAAGGGATCTCGGGGATCAGGATGATATCGGCACCGCCTGCCATTCCTGCATTGAGTGTAAGATATCCGACCTTATGACCCATGACCTCGACTATGAACACGCGGCTGTGTGATGCTGCCGTCGTATGGATACAGTCAATGCAGTCCGTAGCGATATCCACTGCCGACTGAAAACCGAATGTCATATCCGTACCGTAGAGGTCGTTGTCGATCGTCTTCGGAAGCGTGATAACGTTAAGGCCTTCCTGTCTGAGCAGGTTCGCAGTCTTGTGAGTTCCGTTTCCTCCAAGGATCACCAGACAGTCAAGACGAAGCTTGTAATAGTTCTGCTTCATTGCCTCGACCTTATCAAGTCCGTTCTCGTCGGGTTCTCTTATTGTCTTAAAAGGAGTCCTGCTGCTTCCGAGTATCGTTCCGCCTACAGTAAGTATCCCGGCAAAATCTTTTCCGGTGAGCATTTTAAAATCACCGTAGATCAGGCCTCTATACCCGTTAAGAAATCCGTATATCTCAACTTCCGTATTACTGTTCCTCAGAGACTTAACAACACCTCTCATTGCAGCATTAAGCGCCTGACAGTCTCCTCCGCTCGTAAGTAATCCTACTCTCTTCATACTTTTGCTCCCTTCTTAAACTTTACACACCATTAACCTATGTTTTCCAAAATACTGTCTACCAGCTCACCTACATTCTTGAGCTTTACGATAGTCTTCATATCAAAGCTTATATCAAATTCCTCTTCGACGGCATCGATAAGGGTGATATGCATAAGGGAATCCCAGCCGTCAACATCAGCAGCTGTCGTTTCGTCGTTTACAGTAAGATCTTCATCATCGAAGACATCTGCAAATACGGCGTTGAGCCTCTCGTATACTTCTTCACGTGTCATGATCAGTCTCCTTCCACTTGTATGTGTGTATTCTTATCCGTGTAATCCGCGGGGATCTCAAATTCCCACACGGTATTGCCTTCGGCATCTTCCGATACTTTGGTAAATCCCATAGTGTTATAAAATTCACGGACCATGTTGTTCTTGGCCGTAGGATAGTAGTAGCCCACGATCTTCGAAAGTCCCGCTTTTTTTGCACGATGAACAACAGAATCCATCATCGCGAATTCCATGTCGCGCTTTAAGACTCTGCAGCTCATTATCCACAGATCTATGTCGAGCCTGTCTTCGTTCTTGTGTCCGATCACAACGGATACGACTCCGTTATCACCGAATTTGTCCAACAGTTTTCCGTATACATCTATGTACTCGCCGGAGTCTGCAACCTCTTCTATCTCCGCACGTGAGTATCTTTTTGTTGTAAGATTGAACTGGTTGCTCTTGTTCGTAAGCTGCGCGATCCTGTCAAGATATACCGGTTCAAAAGCACGGATCTCGCCTTTCATCTCAAGAGAATCAAGGTACTGTCCGTAATCCGCAAAAGATGCCTGAAGCTGTGCTCTCTGTGCGTTCGCCTTGTACATCTCGTTACGCTTTGCATCGTCTGCGGAAAGGTTTGTGACCTCAAAATATCCCGCATGATCGATCATCCTGATATAGTTTTCAACCGAATCAAGTTCGGGGATCGCAACTCCCGGAACCTGCGCCCTTATGATCTCGCGCTCCGCGGGATTGTCATCGACAAATACAAAACTTTCCGGCAGCAAATTGAGTTCTTGCGCTGTATCTGCCAGGTTCTTGCTCTTCGGATCCCAGTTGGCTTTGATCACGACAAAATCATCCGGACGAAGTGTCCCTGCAGGATGCTCAAGTCCCGCTATCGCATTTTCATGATCGTTCTTGGAATCAACGGTGAGGATCACTCCGATGTCCTTATGACTCTTTATGTATTCCTGGAACTCGCTGTATACCTGACCCATGCTCGTTTCCTGTCCGATCTCCAGGTTCTCCGGACCGTCATCTCCGACGATACCGCCCCAGAGAGTATTATCAAGATCGAGCGTAAGTGCCTTCTTGTTCTTGCCGTATATAGATTTGATGATACAGGAAACACTGTATGCAAGTGTCGGGATCGCTTCCATCGACAGTGCATACTTATACATATGCCAGTACAGCGGATCTGCCCATGCATCAAGTCCGTATGATGCCGACAGATACTGTATGTCCTCTATGTAAAAATCTTTGTGCGTATTTGCATACTCGGAAAATGCCGCATTAAGTGAATTGATGAAACGAACACGCCCCGATACGTTATAGCAGTCACTGTTACCGAGCAGCCTGTATGTGGGGAATTCAAAGTTGTTCTGAATGACCGGGCAGTGATATTTTTCTTCTATCTTCTGCCACATAGCCTTAAACCTTGACAACTCCGACTCAAGAAGTGAAGCGACATCTTCTGCCGACATGCCTATCGCCGGATAGTTTGCGATATTTCTACCCGTCGTATGTATGTAGATGATATCCGGCGCAAATTCTGTTAGTTCCGGATTATCAAACATCACATCTTCCCAGTACTTGTTATATTCACTCTCATAGATCTCGGGCTTTATCCCGAAATTCAAAAGAAAGAGCTCCATTATCGCAGCAATGTCATGCGTGGTGGACCCTCCGAGGATCGCAACCTTTTTCTCGACATATTTCGTATCAGTGGAGAGGAGCTCTCGCTTTAATGATTTTTTCTTTTTGATCAGATATCTCGCATCAAACGGATATTCCAGTTCTTTCATGTTCTGTCCTGTCTGCTTATGATGTATTTACATATGGGATTACCGGCCGCCGAAAACTTTTCCTCGTACTCGGTCATCACATTTCCTTCTCTCATCCGCTCATCGGCGTGGAGATCATACGTATGTTCCAGTATCTTCCATCC
>CADCPL010000257.1 GCA_902803305.1 uncultured Lachnospiraceae bacterium | reverse complement strand
TCGATCCGTTCATGAAAGATTCGGCTGCGACAAGAAAGTTCGGAGATCATGAATCTCCTTTTGATAATGCGAAAGTATATACACCTGATTTTGACTGGGACGGTGACGCCCTACTTCATATCCCTTACGATCAGATCATAGCATATCAGCTTCATGTAAGAGGGTTTACCGCACATTCCTCGTCTAAGGTAAAGGCCAGAGGGAAGTTTGCGGGTATTGTCGAAAAGATACCTTATCTGAAAAAACTCGGCATCAACCAGGTCGTTCTCATGCCGTGCTATGAATTCGATGAGATAATACGTCCGGGCGATAACGTGACTATGGAAAACATAGATTACCGCAAGGATCCGAAGAGCGATCATCCCGGTATCAACTTTTGGGGATTTACAAACGGACAGTATTTTATGCCCAAGGGAGCATATTCAAACGGTGATCCGGTCAGAGAGTTCAAAGAGATGGTAAAGAGCCTGCACAAGGCGGGTATAGAAGTGATCATGAGATTCTTTTTTCCGTCGTGCGCAAACAGGTCGTTCATTCCTTCAATCCTGAGGTTCTGGGCATACGAATATCATGTCGACGGATTTTTCCTGATGGGATCGGATATCCCGATGAACATGATCGCAGCCGATGTATATCTTCGCGACAGAAAGATATATAACACATTTTTCGATAAGGACAGCATCACAAGACAGAAATACGGATACAATAAGAACATGGCTTTCGTTAATTCCGATTTCATGAATGTGTGCAGGAAGTACTTAAAGAGTGATGAAAATCAGCTGTCGGATTTTTTGTACAGACAGCGCCTGAATCCTTCCGATGTGCATACGGTCAACTACATGACCGATTTTTACGGATTTACGCTTAATGATCTTGTATCTTATGACTATAAGCATAATGAAGACAATAACGAAGACAATAACGACGGTGAGAATTTCAACTACAGCTGGAATTGTGGAGTCGAGGGAATATCCCGCAAGAAATCGATAACGGATCTTCGGACGAAGCAGATAAAAAATGCTCTTGTATTCCTGCTCCTGGCACAGGGTACACCGATGCTGCTTGCAGGTGACGAGCTGCTGAACAGTCAGCACGGAAATAACAATCCGTATTGTCAGGATAACGAGACGGGCTGGGTTGTATGGAAGAGTAATAACAGAACCCGGGAGATAAGTGATTTTGTAAGATCACTCATAACGCTTCGAAAGAGTCATCCGATACTTCATCCCGAGAGGGAATTTCGTATAATGGATTATGCCGCCTGCGGTTTTCCGGATCTGTCGTATCACGGTGATCAGGCATGGAATGCAAATTTTTATAATCATCTTCGCCATGTGGGCGTGATGATCTGCGGGAAATATGCAAGGCTGACAAGAGTTCGTGAGGATGATTTTTTCTATTTTGCATATAACATGCATTGGGAAGATCATACTTTTGCGCTTCCCAAGCTTCCGAAAGGCTTGAAGTGGTCAGTGTGTTTTGTAACATGCGGTAAGAATGCAGCTGCGCTCATTCATGACAGCCTGGGTGCATCGGGAGATTGCGTGACTGTTCCCGACAGGACCGTAGCCGTCCTTATTTCAACGGAGGATAAGTCTTCGGGAAAAGAAATACAAGAAGAAACGAGGTCAAAAAAGAAATGATCGGAGATAAAAAAGTTCTGTTTTCGGGCA
This sequence comes from uncultured Lachnospiraceae bacterium, assembly GCA_902803305.1. Lineage (GTDB taxonomy): Bacteria > Bacillota > Clostridia > Lachnospirales > Lachnospiraceae > UBA2868. The sequence goes on along the minus strand of CADCPL010000257.1, from coordinate 1,424 downwards.
TGCAGGCCACAGGTAATCTTACGCTCGGTAATTACCTTGGAGCGCTGATGAACTGGGTCAAGCTTTCCGACGAATACGAGTGCTACTATTCGGTAGTTGATATGCATTCGATAACCGTGCGTCAGGATCCGGCAGAACTGCGAGCAAGGGCAAGAAAGCTTCTGATGTTGTATATCGCCGCAGGGCTTGATCCGGAGAAGAACTGCATTTATTTTCAGTCTCATGTGTCGGGACATGCCGAACTTGCGTGGATACTCAACTGCTTCACATATATGGGTGAACTGTCGAGGATGACACAGTTTAAGGATAAATCGGCAAAGCATGCTGATAATATAAATGCCGGATTGTTCACATATCCTGTACTCATGGCCGCTGACATCCTGCTGTATCAGGCTGATGTCGTACCGGTCGGGATAGATCAGATGCAGCACCTGGAACTTACAAGGGATATCGCACAGCGTTTCAACGGTATTTACGGAGATGTGTTCACGGTGCCCGAACCTTACATCGGAAAAGTCGGAGCCAAGATAATGAGCCTTCAGGATCCGGCTAAGAAGATGAGCAAATCGGACGAGAATCCCAATGCCAGCATTTATCTCATGGATGATCCGGATACTATCATGAGAAAGTTCAAGCGTGCCGTTACCGACTCACTCGGAGCCGTAAGATACAATGAGGAAGAACAGCCCGGTATATGCAATCTGATCGACATATATGTTGCCTGCACAGGCAAGACGCGCGAACAGACTGAGGCCGAGTTTGAAGGAAAGGGTTACGGTGATTTCAAGACTGCAGTGGGAGAGAGTGTTGTCGAGCGTCTTCGCCCGCTTCAGGAAAGAGTGGCGGATCTTGCCAAGAACAAGGACTATGTAGACAGGATCATTAAGGAAAATGCCGAAAAGGCGCAGTATACATCAAATAAGACACTGCGAAAAGTTCAGAAGAAGGTGGGATTTCCCGAAAGGATAAGATGATGATCAGGCTTTTGCCTTTTCACCGGGATCTCTTGAAAGAATATTGATCAGTATCAGAATGATCAGAACAAGAAGGAATAAGACCGTAGAGAGTGCATACATCTCGGGTTTTATTCCTTTTTTCAGTTCACCGTATATGAGCGTTGAGAGGGTATTGACCCCTGCGCCCTTTGTAAAATAAGTGATCACAAAATCATCCATGGACATCGTTACTGCCATGAAGAATCCGGCAAGTATACCCGGTGCAAGATCGGGCATGATGACTTTGGCAAATGCGTATGAGCTTGTAGCACCGAGGTCCCTGGCGGCTTCGAACTGTCGGATATCCATTGTTTCAAGTTTGGGAAGGATACATAAAATAACATACGGTATGTTAAACGTTATGTGTGAGATTAGAACACTCATGAACCCGAGCGGAAAGAGTCTTACAAGCCAAAGCATAAGTGCTAT
>CADCPL010000256.1 GCA_902803305.1 uncultured Lachnospiraceae bacterium | reverse complement strand
TTCATGGCGCTTGGCCTGTTCGGATTCATGATCTGCTCCATAATACATACGATCAAACAGCTCATCGGCATAAGACTTGAAGCAAACGAGCTTATTCATATAAACAAGGCCAAGGATGATTTTCTGGCAAATATGTCCCACGAGATCAGGACCCCGCTTAACGGGATACTCGGGATGGATGAGATGATCATCAGGGATACAAAGGAGAGCAGAATAAGAGATTATGCTTTTGAGATCAAGAGCGCAGGCAATACGCTGCTTTCGATAATCAATGATATTCTGGATCTTTCCAAGATAGAATCCGGCAATTTTGAGATCATTCCGGGGGAATACGACATTGCCTCGGTTCTGAATGATGTACTCAATATGACAAAACACAGGGCCGAAAAGAAAGGTCTTGTTTTTGACATAAACATATCCGAATCGATCCCTTCAGTTCTTGAAGGCGATGAGATCAGGATCCGTCAGATAATGCTCAACATCATCAACAATGCCATCAAGTATACACAGGAGGGCAGTGTTTCGGTGGATGTATCTTCGGAACCGATAATGATGGGCAATTCCATCAATCTGCTGGTCAGGGTGGCGGATACCGGAATGGGCATAAAGGAGGAAGACAAGGATAAGCTTTTCAAGAGTTTTCAGAGGCTTGATGAGAGAAAAAATCACAGCATAGAAGGAACAGGCCTGGGACTTCATATCACAAGCAGCCTTCTTCAGATGATGGATGGGAGTATTTCCTTTGAGAGTGAGTATGGTAAAGGAAGCGTATTTAGCATTACGGTACCTCAAAAGGTAGTCAAGGCTGCGCCGATAGGAGAGTTTTCAAAAGCGGTCAGGGAGTATCTCGGGAACATGGATACGGATGAGGTTGGATTGTACGCCCCCTCAGCACGTCTGCTTGTTGTCGATGATAATGAAATGAACCTTGATGTAATGGAAGGGCTTCTTCGGGATACAAAGATCCCCACCGATTATGTGGAGTCGGGAGCTGCATGCATTGAGAAGGTTCAAAGCACCAAATATGACTGTATCCTTCTTGATCAGATGATGCCGGGCATGAGCGGGGAGGAGGCATTAAATGAGATGGTAAGGCTGGATATCCTTAAAGGGACTCCTGTCATCGCACTTACGGCGGACGCGATCATAGGTGCCAAGGAAAGCTATCTGGCCAAAGGTTTTACCGATTATATATCAAAGCCCGTAAAATATGAAGTTCTGGAAGCAGTTCTTAAAGAGTACATACCTAAGGAAAAACAGCTGTCTCCGAGTGGTGCGGATGAACTCCCGGTAATGCTCATATGGGGCGATGATCCGGAAAAACTGAAGCAGGAAAAAACAAGACTCGACGGAATATATAAATGCGTATGCGTGGTCGGTGAAGCCGCAAAGGATAAATATCTTAAGACGCATGAGGCTTCGGGGATCATGAACGTTGTGTAGAAAGGCATGTGAACATGGATAAAGATGTCCGCATAAAAGAACTTGAAAAAGAAAATCATATATTAAAGAGAGAGTACCGGAGATTGCAGCAGGATCTGTCAATGCTGTCCAATCTTAATGATTATGCATCAAGGCTGCGTAAGTTCAACGAGGAAAAGGTTGTAGCCGCCAACAATGCCAAGAGCAATTTTCTTGCCAACATGTCCCACGAGATCAGAACACCTATGAATGCGATCATAGGAATGGACGAGATAATCCTTCGCGAAACGACGGACAACAGCATCAGAAAACATGCACTTGATATCCGAAGTGCAGGGAAAACGTTATTGTCGATCATTAATGATATTCTTGATCTTTCCAAGATAGAATCCGGCAAAATGGAGATCATACCGGTAAAGTATGACAGTTCTTCCGTCTTTACGGATATCGTAAACATGACGATGAAGAGGGCAAACGATAAAGGTCTCGTTTATGAAATGAATGTTGATGGTGATATTCCTGCAACGCTTTACGGTGATGAGATCAGGGTCCGTCAGATCATGCTCAATATAATAAACAACGCCATTAAATATACCGAGGAAGGAAAGGTATCCGTAGATGCGTCATATGACATGGATCGGGAGAAGCTCATAATCAGGGTCAGTGATTCCGGGATAGGTATTCGCGAAGAAGACCAGCAGAAACTGTTTGATTCCTTCAGCAGGCTTGAAGAGACCAGAAACAGGAATATAGAGGGGACCGGGCTCGGACTCAATATCACTAAGCAACTGGTTGACATGATGGATGGAGAGATAGGTGTCAGCAGCAGATACGGAAGCGGGACGGTCTTTACCGTAAGTATAGTGCAAAAATGCATCGATCCGTCACCTATAGGGGATTTTGGCCGAAGCATCGAAAAAGCAGCTGTGGAGAATGAATCCAAACGATCGAAGCTATATGCTCCTGACGCAAGGATACTTATCGTTGATGATAATGAGATGAATCACGAGGTCATAACCGGCCTTATTTCGGATACCCGCATACAGGTGACAAATGCCATGTCGGGACCGGAGTGTCTTGAATATCTGCGTGAGAGCAGTTTTGACATGATATTTCTGGATCAGATGATGCCGGGTATGTCCGGAACGTCCACACTGAAAGTAGTAAAAGATGAAAAACTTGCAGAGAATGTTCCCGTGATAGCGCTTACTGCGGACGCGATAGTGGGAGCAAGGGATATGTATCTGAGAGAAGGATTTACCGATTATCTGTCAAAACCGATCATGTACGAGGAACTTGAGGCAATACTGTTTAAGTATCTTCCGGAAGATAAGATCGATACGGATGAACATTTGGGACAGGATGCTGATGCGCTGCCGGTCGTGCTTGTCATCAGCGATTCATCTGCAACACTCTCACAGGTCAGAAGCTTTCTTGGAAAAGGGTGTAAGGGAGTGTTTGTCAGGAACGACGAACAGGCCGGAAGGTATCTTAAAGAGCATACGGTCGATTATGTGATCAGAGACGGAAGGAGCATGACGTGAGGTCATTACAGGCATTTACAAAAGAAGTGGATGATATCGCAATGGCGGTCTCACAGCTACGAGACGGGATCGATACTTCTCTTCTTATGAGCAACACATGCGGTATTGTTTTCTGCGGATTCGAACCGGATATGGAAGAACTTGTAAAAAGACTCAGCGAGGCGTTTGATTTTCCGTTTTTCGGGTGTACCGGTATAGGAATCCTCTCAACCGAAGGCTACTCGCAGAGCAGTATATCTTTGCTTGTTCTTACGGCGGACGATGTCAGCTTTTCGATCGGGATGACACGTGACATAGAAGGGTCAGACGATATATGCGCATTTGCGGATACATACAATGAATGCAGAGAGTTACTTCATGATGAAGCAAAGCTGATATTTACATATGTTCCATGGCTTACAAATGTCACGTTTGATGATATCGTCAGTCTTCTTGACAAAGAATCGGGTCAGGTCCCTGTTTACGGAGGAGTAGCTTCTGACGGTTGGACGTTTGATTCAACATATGTGTTTACGAATGAAGGTATTTCGCAAAGCTGTGGCGTAATGATGGTGGTGTCCGGTAATGTCAGGCCGATATGTACGATAGAACACTCTACTACGCTTACTACTAACCTTCATAAAAC
>CADCPL010000255.1 GCA_902803305.1 uncultured Lachnospiraceae bacterium | reverse complement strand
GATGCGATTGAGTTCTTGGAAACGAGGTTCTTACCCACGGATGACTCGGCCTTGAGAGCATCTGCCCACTCAAGCCCTGTATCGACGGTCTCGAACTTCCACTGCGGATGCTTCTCGTGAATGGCCCGGAGTGAATTCTTGTAGCTGTCCGGAAGATCCTCTATCGAGTTTTCAAAGTCCTCATCACCGATCGGCGCATCGCCTGCGACCGCTTCCGACTTTGTCACAAGATCCGATCTTACATAACCTTCACGCTGACTTCCTAAATACGAAAAAGACACCTGGTACCAGGTGTAGTCATCGCTTCCGGAAACTTCCTTGTTTATTGTGAGCGGGTGACCCGATGACAGTTGGCATACAACATTTCCGTCTACCGGTGCCTGCCTTATCCTGACGCCGACCCCTTTAATGGAGGCGGCGCCTCCGGGATCTCCCCCGCTGTCGTTTTCCTTTTCGCTGACCGTCCGCGCCGTCTCCTGGGCCGTAGCCGACTGATCGCTTCCGATGAGCGTCTGGGTTGTCTGAGTGACCTCTTTGACTTCTTTGGTCACTGTGACATAATCTCTTGCTATATAGCCGTTTACCGCCTGTCCTTCGACGGTAGCCTCTATCTTGATCCATTCCCTGTCGGGTGCTTTTTCCACTCCGAGGAGCTTCAGTTCACATCCCGAACTTACGGTTCCGACTATATCTCCTGTTGTTCCGGCGATGCTTCTGATCCTTACGTTAACGCCCTTAACGACTCCGGCGCCCGGCTCTATCGTTTTAACCGTTCCGGACGTGGCGTTGTCGCCTGCCGTTGTTGAAGCTGCTGTCGTTGTTGCTGCGCCCGACCTGGTCACGAGGTCGCTCCTGATGAATCCGGTCTGATCGTCTTTCTTGACCTGGTACCACATCTGCCCGTCGCTTGCCTTGCCTTCAGCCAGTATGCTGAGCGTCGCACCGGTATTTAATACCGTAACAACCCCCGAAGTAAGTGACGCATTCTTTCTCATGCGCACCGATGTCCCATTGACTACTCCGATCGATCCGGAAGCTGTTGCAGTTGCCGAACCTGTTGAAGCCGCGGCAGTTGCCGGGGTCGTTTGAGAGACGGCCGCTGACTTTGTATTCTTTGTGAGGGAGTCTGATACACTCACCTTTTTGTCTGTTTTGGTGATAAGATCGGAGCGGATATATCCGGTGGAAGTTCCGACGGCCACTTTATACCAGGTGCCGTCCTTGCCCTTCTCTTCTCCGAGGATCGCCACTTCGTCACCCGAAGCAACGCAGAAAGCAACGGCCGACTGTCCCGATGCGGCGGATCTGACGAACCCGCTCTTGACTTTGACCGTTCCGGATGATACGGTTGCACCGTATGTTTGTGCCGGTGATGCCATCATGATACTTGTTAAGGTAAGTATCATGATGAGCGATCCCGAAATGACACGTTGTTTCATAATATACTTTATCCCCTTTAAGTATATTAAAGCCCCTTATCTCATAATCGACTCCCCAAGTCAATTATGATATCCTCTATAATAATACAATCAGTTTTGATTTATGTCAACTGTCAAAATGTAATTATCTGATGAATCTTCGTGCTCCCGTTGCGTTTCCCGTCGCCTTTCCGTATCCATGTATGTTCATATTATCCTTATGCTGGTTTGCAATTTCTTCCTTCTTCATGTGCTCAAGCTTCTTGGCGCAGTCATTACAGTATTTACCGCTCCTTATCGGGGCCTTGCATATCTCGCACTGCAGATATACTCCGGAATTCGCAGCGATCTCTATGCGATCCTCCCTCAGCAGATACCTTATCACATCCATGGAAACGCCTGTTTCTCTCGAAACTTCATTTTGGGTGGCGCCTCTGTGTTCTTCAAGATAATTGCGTACCTTCCCGAAATCATCGTACATAAGTGTACCGCAATTTTTACATTTATACTCACCGACACCCATATATTCGATGTCGGATCCGCCGCACTTGGCGCAGGATCGTGGAATATGCGTGTTTCTGGCTGCTAAGAATTCGTCTTCTATCATTTACCGTCTCCTGTCTTTGCCTCAGATCTTTGCTATATCGCTTCTCATATACTTATTGGAAAAATCGATCCACTGCGTTGCCTCATAGGCCTTGCTTCTTGCCTCGGCAATATCTTTGCCGAGTGCGGTGATCCCAAGGACTCTTCCGCCGTTTGTGACAATATCGTCCCCTTCCTGTTTGGTCCCGGCATGGAAGCAGAAATAATCATCCTTTCCGGAAAAAGCCTCAAATCCGGTTATCTTATATCCCTTCTCATAGTGCTCGGGATATCCGTCGCTCGCCAGTACAACACATACGGCCGCTTCATCGGAAAACTCCAGATCTATGTCGGACAGCCTTTTATCTATGCATGCTTCCATAACATCTATAATATCATTCTTCATGCGGCAGAGTACTACCTGGGCCTCGGGATCTCCGAATCTTGCGTTGTATTCAAGCACCTTCGGTCCGTCCTGCGTCAGCATGAGCCCGAAGAATATGACTCCCGTAAACGGTCTTCCCTCGGCAGCCATTGCGTCAACGGTAGGCTGATAAATATGCTTCTGACAGAACTCATCGATCTCCTTCGTATAGAAGGGGCTCGGCGAATAATTGCCCATTCCGCCGGTATTGAGACCCTCGTCATTATCTTTTGCGCGCTTATGATCCTGCGAGCTTGACATGGTCTTTATCGTCTTTCCGTCTACAAACGAAAGGACCGAGACCTCTCTGCCCGTCATAAACTCCTCGATAACGACCTTGCTGCCGCTTGCTCCGAACTTTTTATCTACCATTATGGTACGGATGCCGGCCCTTGCCTCTTCCAAGGTGTTGCATATGAGCACGCCCTTACCCAGAGCCAGCCCGTCTGCCTTCAGCACGATCGGCATCTTTGCCGTTTCAAGATATGCAAGCGCTTTTTCCGGATCGTCGAAGTTCTCATACTGTGCGGTCGGGATATTGTACTTTTTCATAAGATCCTTGGAAAAAGCCTTGCTGCCTTCAAGTATCGCGGCATTTTTCTTCGGTCCGAACGTCCGGATGCCTCTTGCTTCAAACACATCGACTATCCCGCCTACGAGCGGATCATCGGGTCCTATTATCGCAAGATCTATTTTATTGGCTGTCGCAAAATCAGCCAGTTTGTCAAATTCCATCACGGATATGGGCACGATCTCGGCAAG
>CADCPL010000254.1 GCA_902803305.1 uncultured Lachnospiraceae bacterium | reverse complement strand
TTGCAACATAACCGCCGACTATTACGTATACAGCGGTCAGCAGTGCCATAACTGTTATGCATACTTCATACGGGATATCAAACGCCATTGAAAAGAGTCTTGATAATCCGTTATATATAGATGCCGTGTAAGGGATCAGGAATACGAATATGATCACCGACGATGCGATCTTTAGCGAATGACTTTCGAACCTCTTCGAAAAGAATTCGGGCATCGTCGCGGAATCGAGATGATTTGTCATGACCCTTGTCCTGCGCCCGAGGATCACCCACGCCATGAGCGAGCCGATGAACGCATTTCCGAGTCCGATCCACGTCGAAGCCAGACCGTATTTCCAACCGAACTGTCCGGCATATCCGACGAATACAACCGATGAAAAATAGGAGGTTCCGTATGCGAATGCCGTAAGCCACGGTCCGACGTTTCTCCCTCCGAGAACAAATCCGCTGACATCTTTTGCACTCTTTTTTGATGCAAATCCGATCAGCAGCATGACTGCAAAGAACAGAATAAGTAATGTGATCTTTATAAACATAATATCATCCCTTTCTTGCGTTGCTTTCGCGCGTTAAAGCGCAACGCACTAAAGGGATGATATATTATTTTGACTGTATTGTCAATAACCGCGTAATGTGTACTCATTTTTGACGGATAAAAGAGCCTTGTATGCCTTCATCCTTGGATGATCTTCATCTGTTATCCCTTCGGCATCAAGCTGCCTCTTTGCATCGGAGACCATATCGGATATCAATGCAGACCAGATCTGAACATCTTCCGATCCGTTTTCTATTCCCATTTCGATGATCTGCGGAGCAAAACCCAGAGTGGCCGTTGTATAGAAATTACCATACCACTTGCTGAGTGTATCATCGTTGTCCATCATTCCCGTACTTATCTTGTTTGTAAGAAGTACAACAACCAGCCGGTTTTCGGGATCGATCATTGTAAGCGTACCTGTAAAGCCCTGATGTCCAAAGGCTTCCGATGTTGTTATGGAGCCGAAATAATGATCTCTTTTATGATCTGCCTCTCTCCACCATCCAAGACCGTAGTTCGGATATGCTTCACTCTTCGGTGCCGTAAACAGATCAATCACATCCCGTGAAAAATAGGATTTGTCACCATATCCTCCCGTAAGCATGACGGATGCCAGCTTTGCAAGATCCGTGGCGTTCGAAAACAGGCCTGCATGTCCGGAGATCCCGGCCATACAGTAATATGCATTCGGATCATGAACTTCGCCCTGCAGGGTATCCTCGCGTATTCCGGAGTAATGAAGTCTACCGGCTCTTGTATTTCCCATCAGTTCGGTAGGCGCACAATCATCCGCCGTAAAACCGTTCTCGAGCGGGTTGTATGTTATATGCTCAAGTCCCATCGGAGCAAAGAACACCTCATCAAGGTATTCGTCAAGTCTCTTCCCTGTTATTTCCTCAATGCAGTAACAGAGTATCATGTAATCAACATCACTGTAGATAGTCCGGGTTCCGGGCTCATACATAAGAGGGGTCCGGCAAAGCGCCTTCAGCGTCTCTTCGCGGGTTGCAATGTCACCGGCAGTTCCGACATATATTACATTGCCGTTATCGGAATCAAAGTCCTGCGTGGCATGATCATATCTGTCATTGTAGTAATGCGGACCGGGCGGGAAGCCTCCCTGGTGGCGAAGAAGGTCTCTGACCGTAAGCTCTTCTTTCCACTTCTTGTTTGTTTCAAGCAAAACCGCTTCATATCCTTCGTAATCGATCTGTATCGTTTCATCCGAAAAATCATTTCCCAGAATATCGACTATCCTGCTGTCAAGATCTATCTGTCCGTTTGTCAGCAGATACTGTATCGCATAGTTTATGCTGTACATCTTGGTATTTGATGCAAGATCATACAAGGTGTCGGTTGTCACATCTCCCCATGCTTTTTCATACACGAGCTTTCCGTCCTTCACAACGGCAAGCTGCGCACTCGGGAATCCGTTCTCAACATCTGCGGATATGATCCTGTCGATCAGTTCAAATGCATCCGGGCTGATACCGACATCCTCCGGATCTGCCTTTATTATCTCGGGATAAGGGATACATACCCTGACATTTCCGGTCTCTATCCCGCTCACCTGCATGGTATTCATACCGTCAACAGCAACCGTCGAGATATCCGCCACATAAGACGATCCTGCCTTCGCATCCGATACATCAACGCTCTTACCGTTCACGAACATCTCAAAACCGGCTGCATCTTCATCGCATTCCAGATAAATCTTCCCCTGGTCGCTGTATCCGTAAAATCCCACGCAGTTGTTTATCGCATATTCCGAGCTTATACTTCCCTTCCAGTCCGGAAAGGTTACATCAAGCTGCCACTCATTTTCGGGGATCGTGACTTCTTTTAAACATATCGGATCATGTGATACCGTTGTCTCGTCCGCCGAAGATGTATCCGTATTAAGGTATACCGAACATCCCGACAAAATAACAGTGGATATCATCGCTGCCAGGATCACTGATCTGTTTTTAAACATTGCAAACCCCCTTTTCATAAGCCTATCCTTATATCAGAAATTTTATCATTACCGCCTATGGTAAAGTCAATAAAAAGTTTGGGATTTCAGGATAAAAAAAGGGAACAGCCACAGGCTGTTCCCTCTTTGGAAATACAGATCAATCGGAAGCGATCACATCATTTATCAAGCTGTGATGTACAATGCGGGCATCTTGTCGCCTCAATGTCGATCTCAGACTTGCAGAAGGGACATACCTTTGTGGTCGCAGCCTCTTCCTCTTTATCCTTGTCGAACTTGTCCTTCATCTTGTTGATCGACTTGATGATACAGAATATGACAAGCGCGATCAGAATGAAGTTGATCACAGATGAAATGAACAGACCGTAGTTAAAGACCGCTGCGTCTTCTCCGTCACCAAGCGTGATCGCCAGTTTCGTAAAATCATATCCGCCGGTCAGGAGCGAGAGTATCGGCATGACGATATCATTCACAAGCGAATTGACTATGGCCGTGAACGCACCGCCAATAATGATACCGACAGCCATGTCCATGACACTGCCTCTTGATATGAACTCTTTGAACTCTTTCCAGAAATTTTTCATTATTTAATCTCCACTACCCAATCCTTAGGTCCTTCGATCCTACCCATCTGGATACCGGTGAGCGTATCGTAAAGTTTCTTCGTAACAGGTCCCATGTCTGTCATTCCCGCAGGCAGACAGATCTCTTTTCCGTGATCGACGATCTTGCCGACAGGTGAGATGACTGCAGCCGTTCCGCACAGTCCGCACTCTGCAAAATCAGAAAGTTCCGAAGCATAGATCTCTCTCTCTTCCGCTTCCATTCCGAGATATTCCTTTGCCACCTGAACGATGGATCTTCTCGTGATTGAAGGAAGGATGCTGTCTGACTTG
>CADCPL010000253.1 GCA_902803305.1 uncultured Lachnospiraceae bacterium | reverse complement strand
TTTTCAACTTGTTGATATACCCTTAAACTACGCATCGCTTTTCATGCGTCCTGTACTGTTTTCGTCACTGACTCTTGTCTATAGCGTATGGCGCGATGGAAAGAAATAAAGGTATGAACGAAGGAACCGGGATGACAAAGAAAAAAACAGGACTGATCATTGATATCATAATGTATGCGCTGATGCTGACTCAGATGCTGTATGTCTTTACGACCAACAACGTCCATGAAGTCATAGGCGTGGTTTTCTTTGAATGTCTGATCATCCATCTGATCATTAAGAAATGGTGGTTTGGGACTGCCTTTCGCAAAGGACAGAGCGGCTCACGTCTGTTCTTTAACATTCTGACCATGGTGCTGATGCTGACGGTTGCCATCTTGATGATCAGCAGCATGGGCGTATCGCGTTTCCTTTTTCCGTGGTTTACGTTTCTAGGAAGCAGTGATTTTCACCGATATATCGCAACTGCTGCGCTGACACTTGCCGTGATCCACGGATGCATGCATTATATATGGCACGCTAAGAACAAACGTCTCGCCATAGTCCTTACTGTCTTGGCAAGTATCGCCGCTGTCTCCATCGGACTCTTTGCTGTTCCGTACATGAACAGACACCTCAAAAAGGTTGAGATCGGAGCTTCGGATAAAGTTCGTGGGGAGAAGGTCGAATGGAGCGGCAAAAAGCCTCTTGTTGTCTACTTCACAAGAGTCGGCAATACTGATTTTGATCCGGATGTCGATGCGGTCTCAGGTGCATCACTCCTAATATCCGATGGCGAGCTTATGGGAAGCAACCAGCTTCTTGCCGATATGGTCGGAGATATGCTTGACTGTGATCCTGTCGCCATCACTCTTACCGGAGAAAAATATCCTTCATCATATAATGCTACTATCTCCGTAGCCGGTGATGAACTTCGTGCCCAGGCAAGACCGGACATTGAGCCGATAGATGTTTCAGGTCATGATTCCGTAATACTTATCTATCCCCTCTGGTGGGGATCCATACCCATGCCTGTTGCGTCATTCCTCGAACAAAATGATTTTAGCGGCAAGACGATATATCTTATCATTTCACAGGGAAGCAGCGGATTCGGAAGCACAGTATCTGAGATCGAAGACCTGTGTCCCGGAGCAAATGTAGTTCCCGGAGCGAGCATATACTGCGAAGATGTCCCGGATGCCAGAGAAGTACTTCTGGAGACTATCAAGCGTTGGAATGAATGACGGCTCTTACGGTTTACAGTTTCCGTACGGCAATTGGCTTGTCATTTTTTGCGTATTCCGTGACATAATGATATAATACACTATGTGGGGATGAAATGGGGTTGATTTTTAAGTTTTAGGAGGCTTTCTTATGAATAAAACAAAGAATCGTTCCATTAAAGGTATAGTCTTCTCGGTAGTATTTACCATGACAGCTCTTTCTGCCGCTCCGGTCATGGCAGGCACGCCCGCTGCTCCCAAAGCAGTTGCTGCCGCAAACACCATGGTCTGGCAGACCGCTACCGGAAAGTGCTATCATAGCAGAAACAATTGTGGAAAGACAAATCCCAAGAACGCAAAGCAGATCACGTTGGAGCAGGCAAAAGCCAAGGGCTTGAAGAAGTGCTCCAAGTGCTGGTGATCGTCCGAATTAATATTATACTTAAAGAAAGCAACTATCCTTGGTTGCTTTCTTTTTTGCATGATCACTTCTGTCCCGGATCTTGACCCATGCCTACCGTTTTAACATCATTGTCAATTCTGCACAAATTTCGTCTTCCAAATCCGCCTAAATAGCCCCGATCTTTGTTGATTATTCCGATATTTTCAAGATCGTCCTTACACGATATACTGACACCACATTACAAACATCATTTCTTGCATACACATCAATTATCACATCAGGAGGATCTTCTATGTATGAGAAATCTATCTTTACGCAGATCATCGAATCACCTCTTCCCGAAGAGCGAAAACAACTGCTTTCATCAGTATTCAAAGGAGAACAACTGGCCGACCTGTGTCGCGACGTCATTGCCAAGCATGTATTTTCTCCAGACCTGCATCCGGAGCGTATGGACTTTATTCTTCAACATACCATGAATAAGCCGGACATCGGTGTTAGAAGTTCTGCCACAAACGAAGTCTATCTTCAGAACATATACTCCAAAAAGACGATCACCGATCTTCCGGCCTGGCTGCGGGATCATCGTCTTGCTGATCTTGAGATTCAGGTTGACCCTCAGGAATTCATATTCACGCGTGTCGATATATATGCCTCAAACATGCTTCTTCTCCAATATTCCGTTGAATCAGGTCAGCTGAAAAGCGACCTCGACTTCACTAATGTTCCCGGAGTGATCATCATAGTTCTTATGAAAGAGAGTCCCAAGGTCTTCAAAGAATACGACTCCAACCGCTATATACACCGCTTTACCAAAGCCCACTCCGACTCAGGTCTGGAGCTTCCATCACTTAAGCAAATGGTCTTCGTACAGCTCGACAAAGCGCTTGAATTGTATAAATCTCAAGACTATAATGAGGATGAAGATGTCGAATTATTGGAGCTTTTTGCTCTTATTGCGGACATAAACTGTGATAAAGTCACTGAGGGCTCCGCTAATAACAGGTTTCTAAATGACATCCGAGAGGATGTATATAGATTTACGCAGAGTAAGGAGGTACAGCAGATGATCTTTGCAGAAGACATTGCAAGAATGGATTATTATTCCAGCATAAATGCAGCCCGCAGGGAAGCTGCTGCTGAAGGACTTGCTGAAGGACTTGCTGAAGGACTTGCTAAAGGTCATGCCAGCATTATAAGTCTTAATAAATGGCTTATGGCTCAAGGACGTATCGATGACATCAAACGCTATACCGAAGACCCTGCTTATCTTGACACTCTGCTTGAAGAACATTCCAAAAAAGAATAGTTGTTTTAGAACCCGTTGACTTCCTCTTCCACTTTATCCCAGTAATCGGTCCCCTCGAGGCCAGTGCCTTCCATATCCAGGACCTGTCTGAACTGGGTCTCGTAAAGTTCCTTGTATACTCCCCCTGCTTTAAGGAGCGATTCATGATCCCCGTGCTCGGCTATGATACCGTCCTTAACGACAAGGATGCAGTCCGCTTTTAGGATCGTAGAGAGCCTGTGGGCAATGACTATGCTCGTTCTCCCCTGCATGAGAAGTTCGAGCGCATCCTGAATGGCATTTTCCGATATCGAATCAAGCGCGGATGTTGCCTCGTCGAGTATGAGTATCTTCGGGTCTTTTAGTATCACTCTTGCAATGGACAAGCGCTGTTTCTCACCACCCGAAAGCTTAAGGCCGCGGTTTCCGACAACGGTGTCATAGCCGTCAGGCTGATTCGTTATAAAATCATGTATGTTCGCATTTTTGCATGCCGTTATGAGTTCTTCCTCTGTGGCATCCTCTTTTGCATACAGCAGGTTTTCCCGTATGGTTCCGTTAAACAGATACGTCTCCTGCGTCACGACGCCTATATTCGAGCGAAGATACGAAAGGTCAAAATCCCGGACATCCACGCCGCCTATACTGACGCTCCCTCGCGCAACATCATACAGTCTCGGGATAAGGTTTACGACGGTTGATTTTCCGGATCCCGACGGTCCTACGATGGCATACATCTGCCCGCCCGGAACCGTAAAGTTAACATCCTTAAGTATCGGAACCTCCGGATCATATGAGAATGCAACGTGATCGTACACGATATCCTTGCAAGTAACATCAGGCTTCTTACCGTTTTCCGGACTTGTGATGGAGCTCTTCATGTCAAAGTATTCGAATATCCTTGTAAAAAGCGCCAGGGAGCGCGTGAATTCCACGTGTATGTTAAGAAGGCTCTGGATAGGGAAGTACAGCCTGTTGATAAGGGCTACCATGGCTGTGATCGTTCCCACGGTAAGTGCCGTATCCATATGTGAAATGATCAGGTACCCTCCGGCAAAATAGATAAGGAGCGGTCCCACCTGTGTAAACATTCCCAGGACCACACGGAACCAGCTTCCGCTTCGCTGCTCCTTCAGGTTAAGTGCCGTAAGCTCCGAATTGACCTTTCTGAACCTCTCATATTCACGCTCTTCTCTTGTGAAGAGTTTTACGAGCATCGATCCCGAGACGCTCAGCGACTCATTGATCAGCTGATTCATCTCGTCGTTCTTTTCCTGGGAATCGGAACGTATCTTCCATTGATTTTTCCCGACTCTCTTTGTCGGCAGGATGAGGAGCGGGATTATGATGACGCCGACTATGGCAAGCTGCCAGCTCATCGTAAACAGTGCAACAAGCGTTGTGACCACCGTCGCCGTGTTTGATACTATGTTTGATAATGTACCTGATATGATCGTGCTCACACCGCTTATATCGGTATCCATCCTCGTTACGATGTCGCCCTGTTTCTCCGTTGTGAAGAACGAGTGCGGCATGTACTGAAGATGCCGGTACATCTGATTTTTCATGTCGAAGATGATCTTCTGGGATATCCACGCATTGATATAGGATTCGAGAACGCCCACGATCTGCGAGGCCGCAAGTGTTGCAAACGCCATGAACAGAAGCTGTATCAGCAGCTTCATATCCTTGTTTATGAGTGCCTCGTCGACGATCTTTCCTGTTATGATGGACGGAAGCAGTCCCACAACGGCAGAAAGCAGTATCGCGGCAAACACAAAGGTAAACTGCAGTCGGTACGGCTTTAAATATGCGAGTATTCTTTTTATCAGGGCTTTGTCGACCTTGGGGAGATTCTTCTTTTCTTCCTCGGTAAGAAATCCCCTGGGGCCCAGCCCTCTCATCGGCTGTGGCATAT
>CADCPL010000252.1 GCA_902803305.1 uncultured Lachnospiraceae bacterium | reverse complement strand
TCAACATGACTTGTAGCCGGGAACTGGTCTATAGGGCATATCCGCACGGGAAAATAGCCGCCATCGATAAGGGTTACCAGGTCACGCGCCAGGCTTGTCGGTTTGCAGGAAATATAGATCATACTTTGAACGCCGTAGTTTATTATCTTGGCGAGCGCCTTGGGATTGATCCCGTCACGAGGCGGGTCAAGTATTATAAGGTCCGGCTTATCCTCTATCTCATCAAGTGTTTTCAGGACATCTCCCGCCACAAATCTGCAATTATGTAAACCATTCAATTCTGCGTTTTCATTTGCTGCTTTTACAGCTTCTTCCACTATTTCGACACCGATGACAGACTCTGCTTTAGTTGACATAAGTTGTCCTATCGTCCCTGTCCCCGAATACAGATCGTATACAACTTTGCTCTTTTTCCCCTGTTCCTTATCCGGATCCGCAAGAGCAATATCAACATATTCGCGTACTTTCGAATACAGCACTTCCGCTGACAGTGTGTTGGTCTGAAAGAACGAAAAAGGCGTTATCCGAAAAGTCAGCCCGAGCACTTTCTCGTTAAACCAATCACGTCCGTACAGTATATCCGTATGGTCATTTACTATGGCGTCTGCAACCCCGTCATCAACTGTATGAAGTACCCCTGCGATCTTCCCGGAAAGCTTAAGTTCGAGCAGCATATCCGTCCAGTCCTCAAGAAGGCTTTTCTGCGTGCAGATCGTGTCGGGCGGGGTCTGCGATGTTGTGACAAGATCTATCAGTATCTCACCGGTCGCGGCTGCTTTTCTGACAAGCAGGAACCGCAGATACCCTTCATGAGTCCGCTTGTGGAAGTATGTTGTCTCCTTGCCCCTGAAGTATGCAAGCGTCTCCGTAAGGATCATCCTGAAGTCATCATCGACGATCCTGCAAGAGCGACACGAGACTATATCATAAAAGCTCCCTCTTTTATGTAAACCAAGTTCAAGAGGCCCTCCGGGACTCGCATCGCCAAACGAAAACTCCATTTTATTGCGGTATCCAAACTGCATAGGACTGGGAACTATCTTCTCAAACAGTCGTCTTATGTCAACCGTCTCACCGTTTTCATCCTTAAGTTTCTGCGTTATTACCGGGCTCAGAAGCTCATGAACCTGCTGCTCTTTTATCCTCAGCTGATCCTCATACGAAAGGGTCTGGTATGCGCATCCGCCGCATGAGCCGAAATGAGCACAGGCACTGTCAATCTCCATTGGAGATCGTGATAAAACCTCCAGCAGCATCCCTTCACACTGCCCGCTTCTCTTTTTGTTCACGCGAAAGCGGATCTTTTGCCCCGGGATCACGTTCTTCACGATGCATATCCCTTCTTCGGCGCACACTTCACCTGTCTCCGATAAAGGCAAGACAACACCCTTATTGGGGAATTTGATCTTTTCTACCCTTCCGGTATATTCCTGTCCCTTTTTCATCAGCTGCTCCATACACACGCGCGAGCGTATGATTTTCTCAAAAAAACCTCGTCAAGCACTGCGGCTTAACGAGGTTTCTTAAACACTATATCCGCGCATCCTTTGCGGTTATTTATCGTCATCCTCGAAGAAATCATCGTCATCGAATTCTTCATCCTCAAAATCATCTTCGAAATCCTCAAGATAATCCGGAGTAAAGTAGCAGTACAGACCGTATATAACCGCCGCTACAACAAGAACTCCTGCGATGACCGCTATCAAAAGACCCCAGTTGAACTTTTTCTTTTCCTGTACAACTTCTTCCCTTCTGAAGAAATCAGGCACCGGGATATCCGGTATCTCAACACGCTTAACATCGTCTATGATGCTCCTGGCCTTTGCCATTCCCAGTTCTTCCTGTGCTCTGACCGTATCCAGGATCCTCTCAAGCTTTTCTATCTTATTCATACTCATCCGTCCTTTCAATATAGAGAATAAACCCTGTTTACATATTATCACAACTTCTTCAGCTTTGCAAAGCCTGCGAACATCTTTTTAACCCCCGCATTATCGAAGTCCACCGACACCTCGTAGTCTCTTGCTCCCTTTTCTACACTAAGCACAGTCCCCTGTCCGAACTTCATATGCTGTACGCGGTCTCCCGGGCCGTAATCCGGTGCGGAAGTACTACCCATCTGCGAACCTTTTGTAAGATATGCAAAAGGTTTTGCCTTTGCAACAACCGGCTTAACCGGCTGCACCGTCGGCCTCTGTTGAGGCTGGATTTGCGGCTTCTGTTTCATGCTCGATGGCATGCCCAGCAGCAGTTCCTGCGGGATCTCCTTAACAAATCTTGAAACAGGATTACGTGTTGTCTCGCCTCTTATCATCCTCGAGCCCGCTGCCGAGATGGTAAGCTTTTCCATGGCTCTTGTGATACCTACATAACAGAGACGTCTCTCCTCCTCGATCTCCTCCGGATCATCCGAACAGATCGACATATAACCGGGGAAAAGCCCGTCCTCCATACCTGCCAGATACACGTTCGGGAACTCCAGTCCCTTCGCGGAGTGAAGAGTCATAAGCATTACCTTATCGGCATTTTCGTCGACATTATCTATGTCTGCAACAAGCGCGACTTCCTCAAGGAACTGCGACAGCGTCGGCTCATCGTTCTGCTCTTCAAAAGCAACTGCCTTATTCACAAGTTCTCCGATGTTTTCGATCCTCTCCTGTGCATCATCGGGGTCGGACTCCTCCAGCATCGCTTCATAATCCGTACGCTCGAGTATGTCATCGATCAGCTGTTCAAGCGTGATGTATTCTACCTTTGATTTTAATACCGAGATAAGGTCCACAAACTCCGCGATCTTCTCTGCCGCTTTTCCGTGTCCGAGTATCTCTTCAGCCTTAACGCAGCAGTCGTAAAAAGACAGTCCGCTCGCCGCGGCGTGATCCGCGATCTTGGATATCGTGGTCGCGCCTATCCCCCGCTTCGGAACGTTTATTATCCTTCTGACGGCAAGATCGTCCCTACCGTTGTCGATCGTCTTGAGATACGCAAGGATATCCTTGATCTCCCTGCGCGAATAGAAGTTGACTCCACCGACTACCGAATACGGTATTCCCGCCATGATGCATTTTTCTTCAAGGAGTCTTGACTGCGCATTTGTACGATAGAGCACTGCGTTATCGCGATAGTCGCATTTTCCCGCTCTCTTGTCCGCACATATAAAGTCGACTATGCGTTCTGCCTCTTCGTATGCCGTATCGGTTGAGATGAACCGTATCTTTTCTCCGTCGCCTTTATCCGTCCACAGCTTCTTATCCTTACGCGAGCCGTTGTTGGCAATGACGGCATTTGCCGCATCAAGGATCGTCTGCGTGGATCTGTAATTCTGCTCAAGCTTTACAACCTTGGCATTCGGATATACTTTTTCAAAATCAAGGATGTTGCGTATATTTGCACCCCTGAACTTGTATATGGACTGATCGTCATCACCGACAACGCATATGTTCCTGTTGCGCGCCGCAAGCAGTCTTATCAGTTCAAACTGTGCCGTATTCGTATCCTGATACTCATCAACCATTATGTACAGGAACCGCTTCTGATAGTTCTCCAGCACCTCCGGAAAAGAAGTAAAGAGCTCCACGGTCTTTACCAGCAGATCGTCAAAATCAAGCGCGTTGTTCTTCTTCAGGCCCGCCTGGTACTCTCTGTAGACCTTCGCGAACATCTCATCCGCGTAGTCTCCGAGAGCATCGCGCTCCTCATCCTCAACCGAAGACAGCTCGTTCTTGCAGTTTGATATCCTGTTAAGAAATCTCTTCTCGGGATACTGCTTAGTATCGATCTGAAGTCTCTTAAGCACTTCCTTCATCACCGACTTGGAATCGTCGGTATCATATATCGTAAAGTTCGTATCGTATCCGAGAAGATCGATATGCCTCCTGAG
Organism: uncultured Lachnospiraceae bacterium; assembly: GCA_902803305.1. Classification (GTDB taxonomy): domain Bacteria; phylum Bacillota; class Clostridia; order Lachnospirales; family Lachnospiraceae; genus UBA2868. The sequence goes on along the minus strand of CADCPL010000252.1, from coordinate 2,012 downwards.
GATCCTCACACATGTCGAGTGGAACGTTGCCACCCATATGCTCTCGCTTCCGAACCCGACAAGTCTGTCGATACGCTCTCTCATCTCCTGCGCCGCTTTGTTGGTAAACGTGATGGCAAGTATGTTCCACGGATTGATCCCCGCTTCATCGATCATATATGCCGTACGGTTCGTAAGTACCCTGGTCTTGCCGGATCCCGCACCCGCAAGGATTAGGACGGGGCCCTCAAGCTGCATGGCTGCCTCTTTTTGTTTGTCGTTAAGCTGTTCAAGAACACTCATTTTCTATCACCTATTGCATTTGCCGCTTTAACGTGCTAAAATTTAAAAGCGTTAAAGATTTACACTACGAAAGGAACTCTGTCATGAATCCAAAAATCAGGACCGCTGCGGTCGATTATCTGTTTGACGCGATCATGGAACTCAAGGACAAGGAGGAATGCTATATCTTCTTTGAGGACATATGCACGATCAACGAACTCCTGTCACTGTCACAGCGCTTTGAAGTAGCAAGCATGCTTCGCGAAAAAAAGACCTACCTCGAGATAGCAGAGCACACCGGAGCTTCCACTGCAACCATCAGCCGGGTAAACCGTTCGCTCAATTACGGAAACGACGGTTACGATATGGTGCTTACACGGATGGAATCCAAAAAGAAAAAGAAGAAATGACCGATCGTCAGACCTGCACTCCCAGCCTTTCGAAAAGCTTCTCAAGCGAATCGCTCTCAAGCGCGAGTATCATGTTACTGCTGATGTGTTCATCATCAATGGTGAACACTTCATCAACAACAAGAATGCGCTCGCCGGGCTTAACAAATTCCGTAAGCGGCAGTCTCATGATGTCCGATACCTTGCCCGGTACCTGAGACGGCGTGCCGATATTCACGAACAGACTGGTCAGCGATGCTATAGAATTCGCATATGCACCGCTGGTGATATTGGCCATCTCATTAAGAACCGATGAGTCCATCTCATCAAGATTGGCTATATTCTCTATCTCTTTTGCATAGAACGTATTGATGATACGCTCCGCAAATCTCCTCTCCACCACATGGACCATCATTCCCTCAAGATCTCCGTTGATCTCTATCTTAAGTCCGATGACCATTTTATCTTCACCGCCAAGATGCTCCGCCGTTGATTCATATCCGAGAAGCGAAACACTGGGGACCGACATATCTATCGCAGTACCGAGAAGAACGGACAGAGCCGTACAGGCATTGCCCGCACCGATGTTTCCGATCTCTCTCATCACATCAAGCTGTAACTCATTCAGATTGTCATATGAGATCATACCAAAACTACCTCAAATCGTAAAAAATCGATCGCATATTATAATGCTATCGTATTGTACCACAAAAAATCGCCTTCTTCAACATTGACACTTCAAACCTTTAGGGCTATATTATTAAGAATGCAAACATATGATATTTTTAAATCACTCGCGATAATCATAATTTTCGCGAAATTATTCGGAATAGGTGCCAGAAAGATCAAGGTCCCCCAGGTAGTCGGCGAGATCATAGCCGGTCTTATCATAGGGCCCTCTCTTCTCGGCTGGGTCGATAATACGGCGTTCATCAGTCAGATGGCTGAGATCGGCGTTATTCTTCTTATGTTTTCCGCAGGACTCGGAACAGACATCAAGGAGCTTCAAAAGACCGGTCCCATCGCAACAGCGATCGCATGCGCCGGTGTGTTCGTTCCTCTTGCAGGCGGCACCATCTACTACATGCTATTTTACGGGGTAAAGTCACTTTCATCTCCTGATTTTATAGAAGCGGTATTTGTCGGAACGATAATGACCGCAACGAGCGTATCGATCACCGTAGAGACTCTCAAAGAACTCGGATTCCTTAAGACAAAAGTCGGCACGACCGTAATGGCGGCCGCTATAATCGATGATGTCATCGGCATCATCGTCCTTACATTCGTCATCAGTTTCAGGGATTCAAACATCAGGATCGGAACCGTGTGCTTCCGCACTCTCATGTTCTTCATCTTTTCCAT
>CADCPL010000251.1 GCA_902803305.1 uncultured Lachnospiraceae bacterium | reverse complement strand
TTCACCCGCACCCACGGAAGATGAATATGCTTTGCAGACAGATATGATCTGTTTGATCTCATAAGGAGGTATACCGCATCCGACCGCGCCGTAAGCGGCGATCGTATTTGATGAAGTTACCATCGGATATATGCCGTGATCGCAGTCCTTGAGCGTACCGAGCTGACCTTCGAGAACGATGGTCTTGCCTGCCTTTATGGCATCGCCAAGATATGACGCTACATCACAGACATAAGGACCGATCATTTCTTTATATTTCATGAGTGTGGCATATGTCTCGTCGACATCGATCGGAGGCTTGTGATACAGATGCTCGAGAAGGACGTTTTTCTGAACGGAAACGTTGGTGATCTTTTCGCGAAGGTTTTCTTCGGTGTCCCACAGATCCGCAACCTGAAAACCTATCTTGGCAAACTTGTCGGAATAAAAAGGCGCGATGCCCGATTTTGTCGATCCGAATGACTTGCCTGCAAGACGTTCTTCTTCGTATTCGTCAAACTTGATATGATAAGGCATGATGAGCTGAGCTCTGTCTGATATGAGTATTACCGGTTTGGGAACACCCTTGGAAATGATGTTGTCGATCTCGCCCATGAGGATCGGAACGTTGAGTGCAACACCGTTTCCTATCACATTGACCGTATTCTCGTTGAACACTCCCGAAGGAAGCGTGTGAAGAGCAAATTTTCCGTATTTATTCTTTATGGTGTGACCGGCATTTGCACCGCCCTGAAACCTGACAACTACATCGGCATTTGCGGAAAGCATATCAGTTATCTTTCCCTTGCCTTCGTCGCCCCAATTGGCTCCGACAACCGCTTTTACCATATCTGCACCTCCGTTAACTGAACCTCATCCCATTTGATACTATCTGAACTAAAAAAGGTACCATAAGCACAGTTATGGCACCTTTGCCCAAAAGAAATATACGACTGCCACTGTTAAAAGTCAACAGAAAAATGGTAAAATATCGACATGGCAGAACAGGAATACAAGATCATACGCAGCAGAAGAAAGACGGTGTCACTCGAGGTCACGGCCGAAGCCGAGGTGCTTATAAGGGCTCCTTATAAAATGCCCTTGTATGAGATAGAGGCTTTTGTCCGGAAAAACCGCGAGTGGATCGACTCCAATATGGAAAAAGCCAAAAGCCGTGTCCAGAGGGTTGATGCATACGGAATGATGACGGAAAACGAGATATCGGCACTTTGCATACTGGCTGAGGCCGCGATACCGCCAAAGGTGGAGTACTTTGCCGAAATACTCGGAGTCACATACGGACGTGTATCGATAAAGCATAATAAGTCGTTGTGGGGGAGTTGTACTTCAGACGGCGATCTGAGTTTTAACTGTCTTCTCATGAAAGCGCCGGAATCCGTCATGGATTATGTGATAGTGCACGAACTGTGCCATAGACTGGAAATGAATCATTCGCCGGCATTCTGGCAGCATGTTGAGGCGGTCATACCCGATCATAAGAAACAGAGAAAGTGGCTCAGGGAAGAGGGAACAATCTACATTATGTCATCGGAGTGACAGATATGATACAATGTAAAGATAAATGTGATTTAGCGGTTGTTGGAATTTATTAATAGATCTTAGGAGGAAAGAGTATGAAACTGAAGAAAACAATGGCGATCTTTCTCGCACTCATGTTGTGCCTGACGATACTTGTGCCGGAAGTGATAGGTATCACGGCGCTTGTTAAGGCGGAAGATATGAGCGATGATGATTATTCCGATGGTCAGGGTGATGACTATTATTCGGACGATTCGGGTGATCCCGACTATCCGGATTATCCGGATCCCGATCCTATACCCGATCCCGATCCTGATCCGGACCCTACGCCCGATCCCACACCCGATCCGACTCCCACGCCGGATCCTGCTGCGGAGGAGGCTGCAAGGAAGCAGGCGGAAGAGGCTGAAGCAGCCCGTAAAGCTGCGGAAGATGCGGCAAAGAAAGCGGCAGATGAAGCAGCCAAGAATTATTCACTTGTTGTGACCATGGGAGGCAATCCCGTTTCCACAGCCGATTTCGGAACAGCCGGGATCGGTGAGCAGAGGGATTATATGGAGATATACGTTATCAATACGGGCACGGTTCCCGTTGATCTGATAACGACCAAGAACGGCGATGCCAACGGCGCATTTTCACTGACTCTAAAAGGGGATATGTCTCATCTCGATCCGGGAGATGCTGCAAAGTTCAACCTGTCCATGAGAGATGATCTTGGTGCGGGCAATTACGACGGAATGTTCCTGTTCGGATCAAAAGCGGATCCGGGTTACGACAAGGCTATCGGTCTTAGGGTAAAAGGTACGGTCGCAGGAAAACCGGCAGGTCCGTCCTATGTTGAGATCACGCCTTCGCATATAGTTCTTTCACCCGGAGGCATATGTGATTTTAGTGCCGATGTAAGAGGAACGGGTGATTTTAACCGCGATGTAACATGGAGTGTTTCGGGTGCAAGGTCGCGCAAGACATTTATGGACGGCGGAGAACTCGTAGTCGCAAGTAACGAGACGGCTACGGATCTGACGGTAATAGCAACGAGCGTTGTCGATTATTCAGTAACAGATTATGCATCGGTACATATACAGCAGGACTGTTATAATGTCACCGCATCTGCGGATCCGAGCTCGGGAGGAAATGTAACCGGTGGCGGTGCGGTAGCCCCCGGAGGTTCGGTGACATTGTCTGCGATTCCTTCAAGGAACTATGTGTTCAAGGGCTGGAGAAGAGACGGTAAGACCGTTTCTACGGATACGAATTATACGATCTATGATGTTTCGTCTGATATAAAAGTTGTGGCAAAGTTCCAGCGTAATTCGGTTGCGGTTAAGCTTGGAGTGAATGATTCGGACGGAGGAAGCGTATCCGGCGGAGGAACATTTGATTACGGCGACTCAACGACAATAAAAGCCAAAGCATATTCGGGATATACATTTACCGGATGGAAGGAAAACGGAGATATCATCAGCCGTAGCTCATCTCTTGACCTTAACAACCTGACAAGCGACAGAAACATTACCGCTATATTCAAGAGAAACAGATATACGGTCAATCTCGTTGTCAATCCCGTAGGTACCGGTGATGTCAGCGGTAGCGGAACATTCAATCTCGGAGACAGTATCACGATAAGCGCGGCTCCCAAAGCCGGTTATAATTTTACCGGATGGTATGTTAACGGACAGGCTGTAAGTCGTGACAAGCAGTACAGGATCGCAAATATCCAGCAGGATTATACATTGACGGCTCAGTTTGAAAAGCAGGGAACCGTGACTTATGAAGTGTCTTCGGGTGTTGCGACCACCGGAGGATCCATATCTCCGAGCGGTAAGATATATGCTGCAAAGGGATCCGACATCACATATACGATAACTCCCAAAGCAGGATTTGCCATACTTGCTGTTGCTGTTGACGGTGCACAGGTAGGAGCCGTAAGTACGTATACGTTTAAAAATATCACGGGGCCGCATATGATAGTAGCGGCATTTGTACAGACAGATGCAGGCAAGAAGGCCGCAGAGTCAACGGGTACTCCGACACAGGATAAGAAGGTTCAGGTGATACCCAAAAACGAGTCCAATACCGCGACCAAGACTTCGACGATAAGCATCAACGAAGCCGCAAACGGTGAAGGAGGAGACAATTACGTAGAAGAGATGGATCTTGACGGTATACACGTACCTACAGATGAGGAACTTGGAATAAGTGAAGAAGACATGCAGACAGAGGCTTCAAACAGTTCGCCTGTTTCGCGCATGCTCGGTGTGTCTATGGAAGAAGTTGAAAACATGATCTCAACCGGAAACATCGTTCCGGTATTCGATGCGGCTCTTAACACGGGAGATCTTGCTGAGTACTCTGTTAACGCGTTTGCTCCGCAGGATACAGAACAAAGCCTGCCCAATTTCAATCAGGTAGTGGAAAAGCTTCTTACAACCGATGAGATACGCGCAATGGCAAAGGGTGATACGGTTGATGTATCGGTCAGCCTTACTAAGACTGATGCCGATGAATCCACCAGGAAGAAGATGGAAGAAACCGTAGGACATAAGCCACTCCAGTACTTTGATCTGACAATGCTCAAGACGATGGATGGACACACGGAGCGGGTAAGTGAGATACCTGTTTCGCTTGAAGTTGTTATAGAGGTGCCGGATGAGATATACTCTGAGGGCAAGACCTACTCGGTACTCAGACTCCATCAGGGAACCATTTCGGTACTTCCGGATCTTGATGATAACCCGAAGACGATCACCTTCAGGACCGACAGGTTCAGTTCATATGCGATCGCGCAGGAGATAGTAAAGTCGGGTACACTCGTCAACTGGATCGTAGCCGGCGCTGCGATTGCATTCGGAATTGCATTATCATGTTTCCTGATCCTGATCATTCACCAGGCAAAGTGGAAGAGGGCAAGGAGACACGCAGGAGCGCATGCTCATTCGTAACCTAAATGATATGAAAAGCAGAGGATCACGGCTCAGCCGTGATCCTCTGCTTTTGTATACTCCTCGTATTCCTTGCGAAGCTTTTCCTGCTCTGCCTCGCCGAGACCGTCGAATATCAGCTTTGCCGCATCCATCGTCTGGCCCAATCTTTTGATCGTAAACAGCCATAGTTCGAAATTCATATCATACTCTCCTTATCTATT
>CADCPL010000250.1 GCA_902803305.1 uncultured Lachnospiraceae bacterium | reverse complement strand
TCACCTACATCATTCCACTGAAAGAGTCCCAGAGTACCGCCCGATTCGTTAACCGCAGCCGGGTCAAAATCAGGTGACTCCACTGCAATGTTTCCCATGATACCGCATGCTCCCGCGGGAGAATAACCGGCTTCGACAAGTGTCTTATATACGATCTCCTCTTTTTCCTCAAGCGGTATGTCGGCGGGTGCATCGATCATGATCGAGACAACTCGCGGCTGCTTTTTTTCTTCGGCGCGCCTTCGTCCGGAGGCGATCAAAACAATGGCAGTAGTCACAAGAGCGATCGCTGCGACCGCTATACTTATATAAATGATGAGTCTACGCTTTTCCAACATAGTATATATTCTACCATTCTTTTGTCTTGTATGCTAAACTTGAATCATGACAAAAAAGATCAGACTGATACTTACTTTCATACTGCTGATAGTATTCGGATATATCATAATAGGAGAGTTTACATTTCCCGCAAATGTCCCGGCTAATGGGATCATCTGTGATATCCTTCCGGGAGATAACTGGGTCCGGGTTAACGGCGACGGCACCCGGGAACCTTTTACCGTGCCCGGCAGGACGGATTCGGATATCGTTCTCGAAACAACTCTTCCGGATCCTTTGAACAGGGATTATTCGGTGCTGTGTTTTCGCGGCATGGATATGGACATATATATTGACGGGCAGCTTCGCGAGAGTTATCACACAACAGATTATAAGCTTCTCGGCGACAGGTCCGCGGAGTGTTATGTTCTGGCATCGGTCTATCCCGAGGATGCAGGCGCGGTCCTTCAGGTACACTATGATTACAACTTCGGAATGGTGTATGAGGTATACATCGGGACGCGCGTCGGAATACTGACGTATCTGTTCAAACAGTTCGGTCTGGAGCTGTTCGTCGGATTCGGTCTGATGCTGCTCGGTCTCATCTGTTTCATCGCCGCGGTCATATACAAGTATCTTCACAACAAATATCTGGAAATGGAGCATCTGTCGATCGGTGTCATTATCGGCGCAAGCTGGGTACTGTCCAACTCCATTTTCAGGCAGCTCTATACACGCAATATATCGGTGATGTCGGACACGCCGTTTCTTATGGTAATGGTGATGCCGCTGCCGTTCCTCGTGTTCATCGATTCGCTTCAAAGCGGCAGGTACCGCAAGATCATCGGTGCGGCAGGCGTTATAACCATCGTCAATCTGATCGTCTGCGCTACGCTGTTTGTTATCGGAAAAGTTCCTCTTACCGACAGTTTCATCAGTTCTGCGATCTGTGTACTTCTTTCGATCCTCGCGATGATCATCACGATCGTGCTCGATATAAAGCGACATATGATCAAGTCATATATATTTGTAGCAGTCGGTTTTGCATTTCTCGCGGTGGCTGCCATCATCCAGATAACGGTGTATCAGTTCGCACACAACGGCGTATTTTCAGGACTGTTTATGGCACTCGGATTGTTCTGCTTTATGATCTGCTCGATCATCCATACGATCAAACAGCTGATCGGCATCAGGCTCGAGGCGAACGAACTCGTGCATATCAACAAGGCAAAGGATGATTTTCTCGCAAATATGTCTCACGAGATAAGGACGCCCCTCAACGGTATCCTCGGCATGGATGAGATGATACTGAGGGATACCAAGGAAAGCAGGGTCAGGGACTATGCACTCGAGATCAAGAGCGCGGGCAACACGCTGTTGTCGATCATCAACGATATTCTCGACCTGTCCAAGATCGAGTCGGGCAACTTTGAGATCGTTCCAGTCGAATACGGCATTGCATCGGTTCTTAATGATGTACTGAACATAACGAGGATCCGCGCGAAAAAGAAAGGTCTCAGGTATGATTTTGACGTATCGCCGGACATTCCGAGCGTGCTGTTCGGAGATGAGATCAGGATCCGACAGGTGCTGCTGAACATAATCAACAATGCGATCAAATACACTAATGAAGGAGGAGTCAGCGTCAGTGTGTCATCGGAATCTGTCATGATGGGCAATTACATCAACCTGATCGTGAGTGTAGCGGATACCGGTATAGGCATTCGTGAAGAGGACAAGGAGAAGCTGTTCAAGAGCTTCCAGCGCCTTGATGAGAGGAAAAATCACAGCATTGAGGGTACCGGTCTGGGACTGCACATAACGAACCTGCTCCTGCAGATGATGGAAGGTTCCGTAAGTTTTGAGAGCGAATACGGCAAGGGAAGCACATTTACGATCGTTGTGCAGCAAAAGGTCGTGAAGGCTTCGCCCGTCGGCGACTTTTCCAAGGCTGTCAGGAATTACCTCAGCAACATTGAGATCGATGAAGTGGGGCTGTATGCACCAAGCGCCAGGGTGCTCGTTGTTGATGACAATGATATGAACCTTGATGTGATGGAAGGGTTGCTGCGCGATACGAAGATACAGGCCGATTACGTCGATTCGGGTGCACTTTGCATAGAAAAGGTGAAGAGCATAAAGTATGACTGTATCCTTCTGGACCAGATGATGCCCGGCATGAGCGGCGAAGAAACGCTGGCAGAGATGAAGAACCTCGGCATCCTTGAAGGTACGCCCGTGATAGCGCTTACTGCGGACGCGATAATCGGTGCCCGCGAGAGTTATATTGAAAAGGGCTTTACCGACTACATCTCCAAGCCCGTCAAATACGAAGTGCTCGAGGATGTCCTCAAAACCTACATCCCGAAGGAAAAACAGCTCGCTCCCAGCGGCGCGGACGAGCTTCCTGTCATGCTCATCTGGGGCGACGACTCCGAAAAGCTCAAGCAGGAAAAGCTCCGCCTCGACGGCATCTACAAATGCGTATGCGTAGTGGGCGAGCCCGCTAAGGACAAGTATCTGGACAAACACACCCCCGACGGAGTGATGCATATATAAAAATCCAACAAATTTTTAAAAAAAATTTTTTTTAACAGCGGTTTTTATACCGCTGTTTTCGTATTTATATAGTGAAAGGGTAATTTTTTCACCTGAAAATGTTTTAAATAACACTACTCTAAGTCTGAAATATTCCGATATATTATATAGCACCCGTTGGCGGGCTGCAGATCTGGCGGTTTGTTGACGCGGAGAGGAATATTCATTCTATGGAGAGAAACATGAACAATCAGGCGGTAGCTGCTAAAAGCAGCGAAGTAAAGCGCGAAATATTCATTAAGGATATGGAGAGGACCATTCTCAAGATTGCGTCAAGGATGACCGGAAGGTTCATCACCAAGAGCGATGATGAATGGTCTATAGCGCTGTTCGCATTTAATAAGGCGATCGACACCTATTCTGAGGATAAGGGTGATTATATGGCCTATTCCAAGGTCCTGATCAACAATGCCCTTATCGATTACAAGCGTTCGGAGAGCAGGCACAATGCAGAAGTGCTGTACGATCCCGAGGTCCTTGAAGGTGAGGATTCGGGCCCGATCTACGAGAT
>CADCPL010000249.1 GCA_902803305.1 uncultured Lachnospiraceae bacterium | reverse complement strand
GCAAGTCCTTCAGAGATATCCTTTGCGATATCGATAACAGACATTGCCGATGAGTATTCCTTGGCCGAACCATCCTTTAATGTAATCTTCATAATTAACCTCTTTCTCTGGCGCCACAACATTTCTTATACTTCTTCCCGCTTCCGCACGGACAAGGATCGTTCCTTCCGATCTTTGGTCCTTCATTGCGGACTGTCTGGCTTGCTTTCTGTTCCTTGTATAATTCCTTCTGCTTTTCTTCGTCGAAGATGTCGTTCCACTCTTCAAGGCCGTACAGCCAGTCGGCACCGGCAGCGACCATGTTCTTGTACAGAAGTTCCTTATCAAAATCAAGAGAGACCTTTGTCTTCTCCGTCATCTTTTCTATCGGATTGGGCTTCTTCAGACTGTCATTGATACCGTCCAGGAACCCGGTCATTGTCATTATGTCTGTTTCATACTTTTCGGCAAGCTCCGCAACGGTTCCCGTTACAGCGTTGTCGGGATCCGCAAGCAGTTTCTGATATATACCCTTTTCAACTTCAAAGTAATCGGCCCACAGCTTCTTGAGCTTATTCTTGTCCTCATTCTCGTTGTAAGCCATTTCGCGCCACTTATCAAGTAATGCCATTATCTCTTCCTCCGTTATATTAAATAAAACCTTACTAATTTAATCACATTTACCGGACAAAATCAATCGCCGCTAGTACTGGCTGATCTGATCATCCGCATCGTCCGTCGTTTTGTCTATGTCGTTTATTATGACATCATATGATACGTCCGGACTTACATTGACCGTAACCCTGTCCCCGATCTTGTGCCCCATGAGAGCCTTTCCCATAGGCGACTCTATGCTGATATATCCTATAAGCGAATTGCTCCTGATCGTTGTTACGATCTTGTACTGCTCGATCTCGTGATCATCAACGATCTCAACCGTGACCGTGTTGTTGATGCCGACCTCATCATCGGCGGATGAATCATCGATTATATTGGCAGTTCGGACCATCCTGTCAAGATATCGTATGCGTGATTCGTTCATGTTCTTCTCACGTTTTGCCGCATAGTATTCGAAGTTCTCGGACAGATCGCCGTGTGCTCTTGCTATCTTGACATCCTCTATGAGCTTGGGACGCAGAGTGAGTTTTCTGTACTCAATCTCCGCCTCCATCTTGTCTATATCCGACTGTGTAAGATTATCTCTCATATCAGCTGTTCTCCTCCCACAATTCCATGGTACTCAGAAGTTCTTCTTCCGTCCTGTCTATCTCTTCCTGTATCTCCGTAAGTTTGGAATACATGCTTGCGTATTCGGGACGGCCCATCTCTTCCTTCAGTTCACCTATCCTGCTCTCAAGCTGTTCTATCTTTTCTTCAAGCTTTTGCCTTCTGCGCTCGCACCTCTCGGCCTCTTTTGCTGCAAGTCGCGCTGCCTGCGAAGCCGAAACCTCCGGCTCTTTGTCCGGCGCCTCTTTTTCTTTTTCACCGGAAGGTGCATCCGCCTGCATCTGCTTTTTTTCGATGTAGTCGTCATACCCGAACGGATACAGCCTCACTCCGTCTTCGGACATTTCCATTATCTGCGTAGCAACCTTTTTTACAAAGTATCTGTCATGCGATACGAAGATGACCGTTCCGGGAAAGCCGGAAAGCATCGCCTCAAGCGTTTCCTTTCCGATCATATCCATATGGTTCGTCGGCTCATCGAGTATGAGAACATTCGGTCCCGCATAAAAGATCTTGCACAGACTGAGTCTGACTCTCTCTCCTCCCGAGAGCATCGACACTTCCTTGAACACTTCATCCGATGTAAAAAGGAATGCTCCGAGCCGGTTTCTGACTTCCGTCTCGGTAAGCGTCGGATATTCATCCCAGAAATCATTTATGACCGTTTTGTCGGAGGTATACATCGCCATTCGCTGGTCGAAGTATCCGATCTGAACATTTGTGCCGAAGCGAAAATCACCCGACAGCTGCGGCATATCCCCGACGAGAGTTTTCAGAAGCGTTGATTTTCCGATGCCGTTGTCGCCGATCACCGCAAGTCTCTGTCCTTTTTTCAGATCCAGGTTTATCGTCGCAAGAGGCTTGTCATAACCCACGACAAGATCCTTTATATACAATACATCCTTACCGGTCTCAAGCTTCGGATTAAGCGCCGCCGAAAAACTCTTCGTGTCAAAATCCGCAGGTCTTGCAACAAGTTCCATATGCTCGATCTGCTTGAGCTTGGATCTGGTCATCGCCACCTTGGACGGCTTGTTCTTGAATCTCTCGACAAGCTCCATCAGGCGTTTTATCTCTTTCTGCTGGGCTATGTGCTCACTGAGCTGTTTTTCATACCGCAGTTTTTTCTCGGATACATAGTCCGTATAGTTGCCCGAAAATCTCGTGACAACTCCGTATGAGATCTCATACACCGTATTCACTATCCGGTCGAGGAACATCCTGTCATGGCTGACGATGACGACCGCGCGGCTGTAACTGCGAAGATAATCTTCCAGCCACGATATGGCGCGCATGTCGAGATGGTTTGTTGGCTCATCGAGGAGAAGTATATCCGGTTTTGAAAGAAGAAGCTTTATAAACGCGAGCTTTGTCAGCTGTCCTCCGGAAAATTCCGACAGGTGCTTTTCTTTATCCTCAAGCGAAAAACCGAACGACGTAAGCATCGCATCGTATTCTTTTTTGTAATAGTATCCGCCTCTGTCCCGAAAATCATCCATCAGCTGCGTATACTCTTTTGCAAGACGCGCTGCCTCTTCGCCTTCCGCCTTTTCCATAAGAGGCACGAGCTCTTCAAGCCTGTCACGCTCGGCAAGAAGATCTGCAAACACTTTGCTTATCTCTTCATCAACCGTAGCAGACAGATCCTCAAATGTTATCTGGCGAAGGTATCCGATCACCGGATTTCCCGGCGCTGTGATCGACGGCTCTTTTCCGTCCTGCTTCGTCAGCTCGACTTCTCCGGCTATGACTTTCAGGAGTGTGGTCTTTCCGGCACCGTTACGCCCGACCACGGCGATCTTTTCATTTTTATTCCTGACTTCAAAATCAAAGTCAGACAGTACAGTATCGGCCGCGAACATTACGCGGCCGTCTTTTATCTGATATAACATTATTTTATAAACGATCCTAACATCTTGAATCCGTATTTAACGTAATTGCCGAAGACCGACGGATGCTTTATGCATTCTCCCATCTTCTTCATTATATATCCGGGCCTTAAATAGAATCCCAGCAGTATCTTCTTGCGCAGTTTTTCAACCTCATCCTGTGACAGATATTTCGTGCCGGTAAGAGCCGAATGGAAGAAATCCGATCCGAGCGGCGAATCCGCGATAAGGTTCATTTCCTTTGCCGCTTTATAAAGCTCCGTCCCATAGAACGGAAGCGCCATCTTCACTTCGATGAAGTCCGGTTTCTGCTTCATTATCATCTTCTTTGTCTCAAGGATATGCTCTCTTGTCTCCCACGGGAAACCGATAACATAAAATCCCCAGAACGGAAGTCCGACCTCATGGCACCACTTCGCGGCGCGAAGGTTCATCTCAACGGTCGTTCCCTTCTTGAGCGTTTTCAGCATCTCATCCGAGCCCGATTCGAAACCGAATGCGACCATGAAGCATCCCGCTTCTTTCATGAGCTGCAGCGTCTCCTTCGACAGCGGATTGACTCTTGAGTTGGCGGTAAATGCGATCTTTCCGTGAAGAGGGGAGTTGATTATTAGGCTGCACATCTCCTTGACCCACGCAGGATTGATCGTAAACGTATCGGCCTTGAAGAAGAAGTTCCTGATGCCGTGAACGTTATAACATTCGGTAAGTTCATCCATGACATTCTGCGGGCTCCTGAACCTGACACATTTTCCGGATATAACGGGAGTCAGGCAGAACACGCACGCCGACGGACATCCGCGTGACGTCTGTATCGTGGCCATAGGCTCATCGGTATCGGGACGTACATAAAGCGAATTGTTCATCAGATGTCTTGCCGGGAACGGTCTTGAATCAAGATCCTCGTTCCACTCGTGGAACTTCGTCCGGGCAAAGCTTCCGTCTTCTTTTCTGTAAAGTATGGACAGGATATTTGCGGGATCACCCTCACCGCGAAGAGCGTAGTCCGCGATCTCTCCGATGGCAAAATCAACCTCGCCGCCTATCATGTAATCAACACATGACAGGTCGAGCATATCGAGCATCTCCTGTTCGGGATCATAGAAAAGAGCACCTTTGATCACGATGACCGGGTTATACTTTTCCTTGATCTGCTTAAGGAGCTTCAGGTCATCGAATATCGTCGTATTGGTGATGCTCATCATGATAAGATCAGGCGCAAAGCTCTTCATGTCGGCCTCAAAATCATCCGATGTGCATCCTTCCGTCTGGTAATCACGCAGCTTTACCTCATAGCCCTTTTGCAAAAGGATCGCTGCTCCGTATCCGAGATCGTTACATGCACGCATTGCCTCCGCCGAAGCATCCTTGATGTTCTGCTGGCATCTGTCCTCGCCGCGCTGAAACAGCATTCCCGGCGGGTAAAAAAGTAATACTTTGTTCATTTCAGTTTTGTCTCCGTAAAATATTCAAGCAGGCTGAGCCGCAGAAGGTTCAGCGCCTCCGTGACTGTCTTCTGTCTGATCTGCATACGGTCACCCGTAAACCGGCATTCCTTGACGCGTACGCTTCCGCACACGTTGCAGCCTATGTATACAAGTCCGACGGGCTTTTCGGCTGTTCCGCCATCCGGCCCGGCAATACCTGTCGTTGACAGACCCACATCGGCCTTTGTCTCGGACAGAAGTCCTTTGACCATTTCCTTTGCGGTCTCCGGGCTTACCGCTCCGTATTTTTCAAGCGTCGATTTTCTGACGCCGAGATATTTTCTCTTTGCTCTGTTGGAATATGTCACTATCCCGATCTTGATGATCTCACTTGCACCCGGAACATTGATTATCCTTCCGGAAAGAAGTCCACCCGTACATGACTCCGCGGTCGAGATCGTAAGCGAGTTCTTGTCGAGAAGTTCAACCACAGTCTGTTCGAGCGTCTCATCATCATCCGTGGTGTAGATCATCGCCCCGTATCTTGCTTTGATCTGCTTGACAACGGGCTTGCCGATCTTCTTGGCTTCGGATTCGTCGTCTGCTTTTGCAAGCACATGTATATGGGTCTCCCCGGCTTCTTCTGTCACGGTGATCTCAACATCTGTCCCGACATCAAGTTCGGCTATATCATTCTTTACCGCATCCGCGCCTGCTCCGACTATCTTTACCGTCTTACTGTATGCCATGTGTCACCCTATATCCTT
>CADCPL010000248.1 GCA_902803305.1 uncultured Lachnospiraceae bacterium | reverse complement strand
GGTAGTGACAAAATCCCCGATGGATACATTATCCGTGACTATCTTTTCGAGGACCCTCTCGTCCACTCCTTCATAGTGGCCGCAAAGAAGTATCAGATCTTCTTCTTGGGACAGTTCCTGTGCCATGCGCTGATCGAAAACATCTCCCGCAGGTGTCAGATATACAACTCTTACCCCG
Organism: uncultured Lachnospiraceae bacterium; assembly: GCA_902803305.1. Taxonomy (GTDB): domain Bacteria; phylum Bacillota; class Clostridia; order Lachnospirales; family Lachnospiraceae; genus UBA2868. The sequence goes on along the minus strand of CADCPL010000248.1, from coordinate 6,163 downwards.
TCTTTTCCAATCCTTCCAATGATATCCTCATAGCATCTGTAGACAGGTTCGGCCTGCATCAGCATTCCCGCTCCGCCGCCGTACGTGTAATCATCAACCTTATTATGCTTGTTGAATGCAAAATCCCTGATATTTACAGCTTCAACGGATATCAGACCGTTTTCTATCGCTCTTCCGATTATGCTGTCCGAAAGAGCGTTTAATATCATATCCGGAAACAGGGTCATCACATGAAAATTCATTGATCCAGCAGCCCCTCAAGCACGTGTATCCTCATATTGCCGTTTGGTATATCCACATTCAGAACACATTGTTTGATCGCGGGAAGCAAGAGCTGCCTTCCGTCATCAAGCAAAATGTCATATACATCGTTGGCACCCGTTTCGATAACGTCAGTTATCTTTCCTTTGACCGTTCCGTCTTCGTTCTCCACGGCAAGACCTATGAGATCGGCAATGAAATACTCATCCTTGCCGGGCTTTATTGCATCCGTTCTTGTGACAAACAGTCCCTTTCGGCAATACGGCTCTATCGATTCAATACTGTCGTATCCTTTAAACTTCAGGATGACAAACTGCTTGAAGAACTTGGCGGATTCGCATTCAAGCTCAATAAGACCTTTCCCGGTATCAAGAAAGGTCCTCTTAAGCTTCTTAAATCTTCTCACATCATCCGTCATAGGAAAGACTTTTACTTCCCCGCGGACTCCGTGAGTTCTGGTTATAACTCCGATCTGAAACAGATCATCCTTATCACTGTACAATATCAACCAATACTCTCTTGGGAAGATCAGCCGAAGCTGCCTTGACAACGCCTCTTATCGCCTTGGCGATCCTGCCCTGCTTGCCGATCACTTTACCCATATCCGAAGGAGCCACCTTAAGTTCGATGACGATAGACCTTGAGTCTTCTCTTTCGGTTACCGAGACCTGGTCGGGATTGTCGACAAGAGCCTTGGCGATAACCTCAACAAGTTCTTTCATATCGTTCCTCCGCTATCTTATTTCGTAATTCCGGCGAGCTTGAAAAGCTTGCTGACAACTTCTGTGGGCTGAGCACCGTTGCCGAGCCACTTCTTTGCCTTCTCCTCATCGATCTGATATGTGCTGGGATCGTTGTTGGGATCGTATGTACCGATCTCTTCGATACATCTTCCGTCACGAGGGCTTCTTGAATCTGCAACGATGATCCTATAATAAGGAGCCTTCTTCTGTCCCATTCTTCTAAGTCTGATCTTTACTGCCATTTCTTGTTCCTCCATAAAATAATTATTGTTATTTATAGTTAAAACGGGAGATTGAATCTGCCTCGTTTTCCCATCATACCCGGCATCTGTTTCATCATCTTCTTCATCTGATCGAACTGCTTGACCAGTCTGTTGACTTCCGCTATATCAACACCGGCCCCTTTCGCGATCCTGTGTTTCCTTGACGGATTGAGAAGATCAGGGTTCTGTCTTTCTTCTTTTGTCATCGACAGGACAATTGCCTCGGTCCTTGCCATTTTTTTCTCATCTATCTTATCAGCTATGTCTCCCATCGCAACACCCTTCGGGAGCATTCCGCCTATCCCGGGGAGCATCGAGAGCACCGAACTTATACCGCCCATCTTTTTCATCTGGTTCATGCTCTCAAGGTAATCTTCAAAATCGAATTTACCTTTCTTAAGCTTGGCGGTCATCTCTTTTTCTTTATCGGCATCGATCTCCGCGGCAGCCTTATCAATGAGGCTGAGCACGTCTCCCATTCCGAGTATCCTTGATGCCATCCTGTCAGGATAGAACTGATCTAGATCGGTGAGCTTTTCACCCATTCCGGCAAACAATATGGGCTTTCCGGTTACGGCCTTTACGGAGAGTGCCGCACCGCCACGCGCATCACCGTCGAGTTTTGAAAGAATCACTCCGTCAATTCCGATCTTATCGTCAAAGGTATGTGATACATCTACCGCTTCCTGACCAGTCATCGCATCTACGACAAGAAGTGTCTTGTGAACGGCTACGCTCTCTTTGATCCGCTTAAGCTCATCCATCAGCTCATCATCTATCTGGAGCCGGCCTGCCGTATCTATTATCACGATATTGTCGTTCTTCTTTTCGGCCTCCGCCATCGCAGCGCCAACGATCTTTACAACGTCTGTTTCACCTTCTATACCGAAAAAATCAGCCGATACCTTTTCAGCATTGATTCGAAGCTGTTCATATGCCGCAGGTCTGTATACATCACATGCAACAAGCAGGCTCTTTTTTCCCTTCTTGGAAAGTCTGGCTGCAAGCTTGGCTGCCGAAGTCGTTTTACCCGAACCCTGAAGGCCGCACATCATGATCACTGTTTTTGCCTGTCCCGGCTCAAGACTGAGCTCTACCGGCTCACCGCCCATGAGCGAAACAAGTTCCTCATTAACGATCTTGATGACCATCTGTCCGGGATTCAGTCCGTTCAGTACGTCCGCTCCGACGGCACGCTCCTCAACGCTCTTGATAAATCTCTTGACCACGCGGAAATTTACGTCCGCTTCAAGAAGCGCCACTTTTACTTCGCGAAGTGCTGTCTTTACATCATCTTCCGTGAGCCTTCCTTTACTCCGAAGTCCCTTGAAGACATTCTGCAATTTATCCGTAAGGCTTTCAAATGCCATGCTTTCTCCCTATATGTTCCCACCGGATCGTCTATAGACTTTCTATCATCTCTTTTGCGAGCTTTCTGATCTCTTCATCCTCGGACTTTTCCTCGATCCTGCCTGCGATATCCTTCAGTTTCCTGAACTTCTTCACCAGACCGAGCTTTTCTTCATAATTCTCAAGCGTTCTGTCACACCTTTTCAGAAGATCGTGTATTCCCTGCCTGGACATATCGTATTCGCTTGCAAGCTCCGAAAGGGAACAATCATTATAGACAGCATCCTCATATATGAGCTTCTGACGATCCGTAAGAAGCTCCCCGTAAAAATCATAGAGCATGTTTTTAACTGTGATATTGTCCATAACATCCGACATCATACAGTAAAAAAAAGAAGGTGTCAAGTATTTTCCTTGACACCTTCCGGATCATCTAAAACTGGCGGATCATCAATAATCAAATTTACCCTTGGGATCCCAGTCGTCTTTGTCTCTGAAGTATTCACGCTGGAACTGATAATCCTCAAATCCTTTACTGTATGATTTATAGTCAAGTGTATTCAGATATGTGTTGAAAAGTGCTGCTTTCTCGCTTGCAATTGCTGCTTTTGCAGCGTAATCAGCCTTAAGCGCAGCCAGCTGTGCGGTAAGTGAATCGATCTGAGGCTGGAATGAAGGATTACTTACAACCAATACCTTATATCCGGCAATTGCAGCTTCAACATCGGCTATCTGCTTTGCAACACCTGCTGCTATGTTTGCTGCTCCGTCAGCATCCGTCTTGGCCGCCTGGATCGTTGTAAGATTTGCAAGTGCAGCCTTGTTGGCCCAGAACTTATCCTCAAACTGACCTCTGCCCGTGATGTTCTTGAGATACTCCTTGGAGTTGTTGATCTGGCCGAGCCACCACTGGCTTACATTAACCGCATTTGCGTAATTAAATGCTGCCTGCTCATACTCAAGCTGTGAGTGAGCCGGATTTGCCTTGACCGCATTAAGAGCTGCGAGCATTGCAGCTTCTGTAGCCTTAGCCTGCTCATATCCTGCGGTATTTGCTGCGATGTTTCCGTTTGCATCATTGATGATATCATATGTGCACGGAAGTGCGGCCTTCGTCTCAACAGAGGATGCGACAACAAACACACCCGCAAGAACTATGCCGCCGATAACAGTAACAACCTTCTTAATCATTTAGTACACCTCTTTCATTTTTATATCCGAAAATCTATACTTACTCACAATAACATATGTATTTTACTACCATTTCAGCCGATACGCAATGGGTAACATAACATTTTATATACTTGTACGAACTATTTTCGGCATATAACCGCCTTTTTCAAGCGAATTCAGTATCTTATTCTTATGTTCCGTACCGAATGCTTCAAGAGTTATGCGAAGCTCAACAGCGGCGTTTCTGTTGGTAGATACAAACTGATTGTGCTCAAGCTTTATAACGTTTCCGTTTTCTTTTGCTATCACTCCGGCAACCGCAGACAGCTGACCGGGTTTATCCGGAAGAAGTACCGATACGGTAAATATCCTGTCTCTCATGATAAGACCCTGGGACACAACGGAAGACATCGTGATAACGTCCATATTACCGCCGGAAAGTATCGAAACGATCCTCTTATTCTTTACCTTCATATGGTCAAGTGCGGCAACGGACAGTAGTCCCGAGTTCTCAACGACCATTTTGTGATTTTCGACCATATCAAGAAACGCTACTATCAGTTCTTCATCCTTGATGGTAATGATATCATCCAGATTCTTCTGAATATACGGAAAGATCGATTGTCCTGGTGTCTTGACCGCAGTACCGTCGGCGATGGTGGACACGCTGCCGAGTCCCACTACTTTACCGGCATCGATCGAAGCCTTCATGCATGCGGCTCCCTCCGGCTCAACACCGATCACTTTGATCTTCGGATTGAGAAGCTTGGCAAGAGTAGATACTCCCGCCGCCAGTCCGCCTCCCCCTATCGGAACAAGTATATAATCGACTACGGGAAGATCCTGGAATATCTCCATGGCGATCGTACCCTGTCCGGTAGCGACCGTTACGTCATCAAACGGATGGATAAAAGTATATCCCTCGCTTTTCGCAAGCTGCAGGGCCTTTTCACATGCCTCATCATACACATCCCCGTACAGTATTACCTCTGCACCGAAGTTTTTCGTCCTGTTGACTTTTATTAGCGGAGTTGTAGTCGGCATCACAATGACAGACTTTGTGCCATACTGTGTTGCGGCATAAGCCACTCCCTGTGCATGATTGCCTGCCGATGCCGTGATGATGCCCTTCTTACGGTCTTTCTCGGACATCGTGCTTACTTTATAATATGCACCGCGAAGCTTATAAGCTCCTGTCATCTGCATGTTTTCAGGCTTTAAGTACACTTTGTTGCCTGTTCTCTCGCTCAGATATGCACTGTATACGAGCTTAGTCTCTTTTGTTACTTCTTTTACTACTTCACACGCCTCCTCAAAACGATCGAGCGTGAGCATGTCTGTTTTACTGCGCTTCACCGGCATTCTCGCTGTATCCTTCCTTATAAAACAGTGCCTTTACATAATCATCGGCATCAAATCTCTGAAGATCGTCTATGCCTTCACCAATACCTATATATTTTACGGGTATCGACAGCTCCGATTGTATCGCTATGGCGATACCGCCTTTGGAGCTTCCGTCAAGCTTTGTTATAACTATACCCGAAACATCCGTTGCTTCCTTGAACTGCCTTGCCTGATTGACTGCATTCTGCCCTGTCGCTCCGTCAAGGACTATGAGCGTTTCCTTGAATGCATCGGGATATTCCCGTTCGATTATCCTTTTCATCTTGGACAGTTCGTCCATGAGATTTTTCTTATTGTTAAGACGACCCGCCGTATCAACGAGCAGGATATCCGTATCTCTGGACCTGGCTGCATTTACGGCATCATATACAACAGACGACGGATCCTGTCCTTCCTTACCCGTGATAAGATATGCCCCGCTCCGCTCTGCCCATACGCTTAGCTGTTCAAGTGCTGCCGCCCTGAATGTATCGGCTGCCGCGATCATGACTTTCTTTCCCTGCTGCCTGTACTGCGCTGCGAGCTTTCCGATCGTTGTCGTCTTACCGACTCCGTTAACACCGACAACAAGTACTACCGACTTTTTTTCTTCGAACTCATAATCGGCCACGCATGTGTTCATCTGCTCTCTGATAGTATCCATCAAAAGAGTTCCCAGGCCGGCCGGTGTCTTGATATGCTTTGCTTTTGCATCCAGCCGAAGCTGTTCTATGATGTTCTCGGTAGCAACAACTCCTATATCGGACAAAATCAGGAGTTCTTCGAGATCATCATAAAAATCATCGTCTATCGTCTCGCGCATGAAAACCTCGGAAAGGTTTTCATCTATCTGTGCTCTTGTCTTGGAGAGTCCCCCAAACAGTTTATCAAAAAATGCCATTATCAGTCATCCAGATCCTTGTCTATCAGATTTACCGACACAAGTGCCGATACACCCTTTTCCTGCATTGTGATACCGTACAGTCTGTC
>CADCPL010000247.1 GCA_902803305.1 uncultured Lachnospiraceae bacterium | reverse complement strand
GTTTCCGTCGGCCTTGTATGTATCGCTTTTCTTATCGCGATATATTTTTCATACAGTCATGACATCGATCAGAATTTCAATGAACACGTACTGAACGCATACTCGGGTCTGTTCTTTACTTCCATAATATACGGCGTGATACAGATCGGAGTCTTACTGCTGACGGCTATCGTATCGGTACTGCTGTATGATGATGCTTTTAGGTTTCTTCCTCCGATCCTTATACTCATAAACGGACTTTTCTACGTGCCCGCTGCACTCATCACGATCATACGCAAAAACGAACGGGCAAATATGTTCATACAGATACTTGTGAGATATATCCTTCTGATCCTTGTATCGATCGCCTACGTGATCATATACATATATATGCTCAAGCTTGTGATCACGCTGTCTGTCCCGTCCAATTCGGTGTATGGAATACTGACTGCGCTGTTTGTCATATCGATGCTGGTTGCCTACCTGTGCACACCATTGGGATCTGACGGCTTTCTTCAGAAGATCGCATTTAACATGCCTCTTATCTTCGCACCGTTCATCATAATGCAGGTCTATACCGTTACGGTCCGGATCAGTCAATACGGCATAACGCCCAAGCGATACTTCGGACTTATATTCATATTGTTTGAGATCGTCTATATCATTGCCTACAGCATTTACAGGCGTGATCACGAGATAATAGGAAGAGATCTTCTTCTTATAGTATGTTTCTTCGCTGTTATCGGAGTATTCATTCCCGGCATAAACGCCGAGGCGGTTTCAGTCACCATGGCAAGACATACCCTCAGTTCATATCTCGATAAGCAAAATTCCGGCGTCGCCGTATCGGACAAGGAGTACATGCGCGCAAACGCGGCGTATGACTTTCTCGGGAACAGTTTTTACAAAAACAGCAAAACCTCGCGCTATTTCGAGGACCTTAGCGAAGATACCGTTTCGCTCCTTCGCTCAAGGGCCGGTGAAGCGGCTGCGATCGCAAACGCATCCGAGCAGTCGGATCCTTCAAACCTGTGGTTCTCATGCACTCTTGATCAGGCGATGGGAAACGGCTATATAGATATAAGCGGATACAAAGGAATGCAGTACATACACATTCAGGACGGACGTTTGGACACCCCCGTGGATGCGGCCGGCAAAACCTACACCTCGATCGATCTTGACGATTATGCTTCCGCCATCATAGAGCCGTATATGCAATATGAACATGCTGTCATCTCCTGGGATGAATATATGGAAAAAGCAACCCCGCTCGGATGTATCGATATAGACGAAAATGCCCGCCTCTACATAACAGATGCGGACATTACGCTTGAAAACGGAAAACCCGTCTCCTCGTCTGTAAACGGATTCTTGTTTATCAGGTAGATAACATCAGATCCTTATCTTCTTTATCATCTCGACAAATTCGACATTATTTCTCGTATGGACGAATATATCCAGACACTTTTCAACGGCTTCCTCGGGCTTGAGGCCGTTAAATGCCTTGCGCAGTACATTGATGGCTTCAAGCTCATAAGGCTCAAGGAGCAGGTCATCACGCCTTGTTCCGCTCTTCGGAATGTCTATGGCCGGGAATACTCTCTTCTCGGAAAGCTTTCTGTCAAGGACCATTTCCATGTTACCCGTTCCCTTGAATTCCTCGTATACGACGTCATCCATCTTGGATCCCGTATCTATAAGAGCTGTAGCGAGTATCGTAAGACTTCCGCCTTCGCGCATGTTCCTGGCCGCACCGAAGAAACGCTTCGGCATGTGAAGTGCGGCGGGATCGAGACCACCCGAAAGTGTACGTCCGCTCGGCTGAACGGTAAGGTTATATGCTCTCGTCAGTCTTGTTATGGAATCAAGGAGTATCGTGACATCCTCGCCGTGTTCAACGAGTCTCTTGGCACGTTCGATGACCATTTCCGAAACTCTCTTATGATGCTCCGGAAGCTCATCAAAGGTTGAATAAATGACCTCAACCTGCTCTCCCTCGATCGATTCCTTGATATCCGTAACTTCCTCGGGACGCTCATCAATCAGAAGGATCAGAAGATGCATCTCCGGATTATTCTTTGTTATAGACTTGGCAACATCTTTAAGAAGCGTAGTCTTTCCGGCCTTGGGCGGTGATACTATCATTCCTCTCTGGCCTTTTCCGACGGGACACATCATGTCCATGATACGCATCGCAATGCTGCCTCCCGGTGTCTCGAGCACAAGCTTTTCATCCGGGAATACGGGCGTCAGATCCTCAAAATTCTTGCGTTTTGTAGCATCCGACGGTGCCAGTCCGTTGATCGACTTAACAAACAGGAGCGCGCCGAACTTGTCATTCGGATTCTTGACCCTCATGTTACCCACGATGATATCTCCGGTCTTAAGCCCGAATCTCCTGATCTGACTTGGTGCAACATATACATCGTCATCACCGGGAAGATAATTCTCACTCCTGATGAAGCCGTATCCGTCAGCCATTACCTCCAATATGCCTCTTGCTTCCTCTCCGGAATCAAGCATTTTCTTTTCTTCCGACAATTCGGACTCTTCGCCTACGGCAGTCCTTCTGTCCTCATCCGAAAGGGGCTTCCTGGGCTTTTCCTCTCCTTCCCCTTTCTTTTCACTCTTTGCTCCGGCCGAACTTGCCTCTTTTGCGTCAAGAGCGAGCATCGCATCAACAAGTTCACTCTTCTTCATAAGAGAAATGCCCTTGATATTGCGAGCCTTTGCAATATCTTTTAAAGCCGAAAGTGATAATGATTCATATTTTTCGCGTGTCATACAGCCTCCTTTTGACTTTTTGAATCTTAATCATTATTATATAGCCATGACCGAACCACAGACACTAACAAAACTGATAGTACTGTATATGCTCGACAAGGTTGATTTTCCGATAACCAAAGCGCAGATATATGATTTTATCCTTGAAAAGGAATATTCCAACTATTTTACGCTGACTCAGGCAACGTTTGAACTTGCCGATGACGGCTTTATCGAATCAAACTCAACCCACAGTTCAACGTTCCTGTCACTTACCGACAAGGGAAGGGATACCCTTACGTTCTTCCAGAACCGCATCTCCGACGGGATCAAGAAAGATATAAACACATATTTCGAAGAACATCGGATGGAGATAACGAATGAGGTTTCCGTGATCACTAACTACTATCGCACTCCATCGGGTGATTATGTTGCGGATCTTCTGGCCAAAGACAAAGCCTCGGAACTTGTTAACATCAAGCTCAACCTTCCTACCGAAGAGAGCGCCCGCAACGTATGTGAACACTGGCGCGATCAATCTTCCGACATCTATTCGATCCTTCTGGAAAAGCTCCTGTAGATCACACAAATCTGTTCAGTTTCGCATCATATTCATAATCGACGGATGCGAGTTTTTCGATGATCGCCTCTTTTTCGACCCCGAGATCCGCACACATATCGTCGAGATCATCATAAAAATCACGAAGCTTCAGATTGACAAAGCTGAGGAGCATCATCGCATCTTCCGGTAATCTTTCCATTTAATACGTATCCTTCAAACTCCTGATCACAAGCTGCTGTTCAAGTTCATACCTGTTCTGTATCTCCGATACTGTCGGATCCAGATAGCGTATGTCGCTCTTCTTGAGCCTGATCGTCTTTTCTCTCTTACTGGTCAGATGGAAGTAATTATCCGAGAATATCGCATCAGCCTGAAGAAGATCAAGTTCAACAAATGCGGCAAATCCGCCTGCCATCATACGTATCACGTACTCATCCGCCAGCTCTATGACTGAATAGGATATCGATGATCCCTGCAGATCCAGGTATTTATACTTAACGAAAACATCGATCTCCGTTGACTGGATGTTCCCATCCTCATCGAAGAACTCCGCTTCCACGAACACGCTGTTTTCCATTCCCTGTATAAGTGCCGAATAATCTATCTCACACACCTGAACAGCTGAAAACGGAGCGATGTCAACTTCATGCTCCTGCTCATGAAGAAGTCTGAAATCCATGGTCTGGAGCGAGATCCTGACACGTCTTGTCTCAAAATCACGCGTCTCATTGACTATGTATGGTCTTACGATATTACCGTCTCTTTCTATCGATCCTGCGATCTGCGCATAGAAGTATTTGGAAAAATACTGGAGCGGCTTCCACCTTCCGAAATAATCGATACTCGACCAGGAGCTTACGGGCCAGCTGTCATTGAGCTGCCAGTAAAGCGTTCCCATCGTGCATCCCCTGATCCTTCTCCAGTGCTCGACACCTCGCTTGACCGCGATGGCCTGAAGTATCTGGGTAAGATACAGAAGGCTCTCAAAGTCCTTGGGGAACAGGAAGTTGTGCGACAGATAGAATATCAGTTTGCCGTTTGCATCCTTATTCTTCTGGTGGCTCTCCATTACACGGGAGAATACATTGCGGTCTTCTTCGTTCGTAAATGTCTTGACCGTTTTGATCGACGGGAAAGACTGGAATCCGAACTCGGATACGAACCTCATACTGTGTTCGTCATATTTTTCAAAATCCTCAAGATCATGCCACACATCCCAGCAGTGCGCATCTCCTCTTGTCTCATCGGACGGCTTGTCGAATCTCCCGCCCGAAGAAGGCGATGAAGGCCAGAAGAATGTCTGCGGCGCACAGTTCTTCACGATGCCCGGGATGATATCCTCAAACATCCTGATATAATCCTTGCGCAGTTCATCTGAATGCTCTCTGAACTCGGGCCACTGTACCCACGCTTCTTCGATCTCGTTGTTGCCGCATATAAGACCGAGGCATGCATGATGTCTCATCCTTCTGACGTTATCCTCGACTTCCGCGGATATATCCGCGGCAAAATCATCCGTCAGATCATATATATTGCAGGCAAACATAAGGTCCTGCCAGACGATGAGTCCGTATTCGTCACACAGATCATAGAAGGTATCCGACGGATAATATCCGCCTCCCCATACTCTTATCGTATTGAAGTTACAGCTTACGGCACATCGCAGCAGATAATCGATCTTTTCCTTGGTGATGAAGGAATAGATCGTATCTTCCGGCACATAGTTCGCGCCCATCGCAAACACGCGTATGCCATTGACCATAAAGCAGAATTCCCTGCCGAATTCGTCCTTCTCCTGGCTGACCGTCATGGTCCGAAGACCGATCCTATATGACTTTGAATCCCACTGGTTACCGTTCATGTCAAGCGCGAACACACTGACCGTATACAGCGGCTGATCGCCGAATCCCCGGGGCCACCACAATTTCGGGTTGTCGATCTCCATTGACAGACTGACTTCGTCACCCGTAAGAGTCTCGGTTATTGCCGACACTTTACCGTCCGGCGTGACAAGCTCAGCCTGGATGATATAGTGATCTTTTCTGATAAGTTCCGCTTTGACGTTTATGTCCAGCGTGACCTTCTTTTTTTCATGCTTCTGGAATATCTGAACATCGTCGATGCGGATAAGACTGTATCCGATAAGATCGATACTCCTCCATATACCACAGTCCGGTATATTTGCGCCCCAGTCCCATCCGAACATGCAATGAGCTTTTCTAAGGTACTGATTACCCTTTGCGCATCCCTCCGGAGCATAATCGATCACCTTACCGCTCGTCGGCTGCCTGTTCTCGATATAATTAAGCGGTGACATGAGTTCTACCATCACCATGTTGATCCCGGGATTTAAATACCGTTTAACGTCGAAATTATATGTCCTGTGCATGTTCGATGTTGTTCCGACAAGGGAATTATTGACATAAACACGCGAAAGAGTATCTATACCCTTACAGCAGAGCACTATCTTTTCCTGTTCATACAGTTCAGGCATCAGTTCAAACTCCGTGGAGAAGAAATAATCCCTTCTGAACAGCTGCCTTGTTTCCTCTTCATTTGTACCGAAAAACGGGTCGCTTATCCTGTGTCCCACAAGAAGCGAAGACAACACCGATCCGGGAACCTGCGCCTGCGCAAAGGCTTCCGAACCTCTCTCATTCATAACCCACTTACCGTTTAGTGTTTGAAATATCATTCAAAATTACCTCAAAAAGGGGAATATAAACAAAGAAACGAACTGTAGAAAACGAATACGCTACCTGATCATTCGCATAGATTATATATAAACGAATCTGAATTGTCAATTAAGGAAAACAGAATTTTGCGTAAAACAGTATGGCTTCCGTCTCATACGAAACGGAAGCCATTTGCGGATCAACCCGAAAGCAGGCCAAAATCCTGATCATTCTCCGTCTTTTTCGGGAGCATTCTTAAGAATGAGGTTGGCCAGTATTCCGAGAATAAGAGCACATGCAACGCTTGTGATCGTAACCGCACCGAAGTTAAGTGTCAGTCCGCCGATGCCCGCGATCAATATCACAGATACAACAAACAGGTTCTTGTTCTTGTTAAGATCAACAGCCTGGACCATCTTGAGTCCCGATACGGCGATGAATCCGTAAAGCGCCATACACACACCACCCATGACACAAGAGGGTATCGAATTGACAAATGCGATGAACGGTGAGATGAACGAAATGATGATCGCTGCGAATGCTGCGGCGATTATCGTATATACCGAAGCGTTCTTCGTAATGGCTACACAACCGATGGATTCTCCGTATGTTGTGTTCGGACATCCTCCGAAGAGAGCTCCAACCATGGATCCCACACCGTCTCCGAGGAGAGTTCTGTGAAGTCCGGGGCTCTTAAGGAGATCTTTTTCTATAATGGAAGAGATATTCTTATGGTCGGCTATATGCTCGGCAAATACAACGAAAGCGACCGGAACGTATGCCGCAAATATCGTTCCGACGTATGTACCGCTGAGTTCGGAAAATCCTCCGAGAGCCGTAACGAACGTAAACGAAGGAAGCGCAATGAACGTTGAAAGACCTACTCCGTTTTCGGTAAGTGCCGCAAAAGGCTCAAAGCTGAGAAGCTTTATCGAGTCATTTCCGGTTGCATTTCCTATAAGAGTAAGGATAAGGCAGAATGCATATCCCGCAAGAATACCGTATATAAAAGGTATGAGCCTTCCGCTCTTTTTGCCGTATGCGCTGCATATCATCGTAACTCCGAGTGTCACAAGTCCGCCAAGAAGTGCTGCCAAAGGGCTTGCCACGCTGACTCCGTCCACCTTGACACCGCCGGTTGTAAGATCACCTACCGCATTGCCCGCAAGCGACAGTCCGATGATCGCAACCGTGGGACCGATGACAACGGCAGGCATAAGCTTGTTGATCCAGTCAACGCCTACCGCCCTGACTATGATAGCTATCACTACATATACGAGGCCCGCGAAGATCGCACCGATTATCATTCCGAGATATCCGAGCGACATTGATACTCCGCCGGCAAACGCGGCACACATGCTGCCGATGAACGCAAACGAAGATCCGAGGAATACCGGACTCTTCTTCTGTGTGAACAGAACATAAACGAGCGTACCACAGCCTGCACCGAAAAGTGCGGCAGCCGGGCTCATATCATTTCCTACGATGATCGGAACAACAAGTGTCGCCGTCATGATGGCCAGAAGCTGCTGGAGCGCAAAAACAAGAAGCGGTCCGCCCTTGACCTTGTCGTCAACCTGATAGATCAGTTTCATAATACCCTCCTTAAGATGTGTACAAGATATTGTGTCTTGAGTCGGCAAAAATCACCCAAAACCCCAAGTTCTTGATAGATAATATCATAGAGGCAGATGTGTGTAAACTGTTATTTAAAATATTTTACAAATAATCCTCCGATGTTATAATTCTCATCATGACAATACAACTTCCGATCGAATTCACAGAGCGCATGCGCCGCCAGCTCGGCGACGGATATGACGCTTTCATAAACTGCTATGATCAGCCCCCCGCAAAGGCTCTTCGTCTTAACCGGCGAAGGATAAAACCGGTGGATCATGCACGTATGAGTCAGATCGCAACATGCGAAAATGCTCCTCTTGAAGTGCAGAGGATGCAGGCTGCATACTACTTCGAAGACGCAAAACCTGGGGCTTCTCCGCTTCATGACGCCGGAGCATATTACATACAGGAGCCTTCGGCTATGATCCCCGTTACTCTTCTTGATGTAACAGACAGCGGTCAGAAGGTTCTCGATCTGTGTGCTGCTCCGGGAGGAAAAACGACTCAGATAGCGGATCTTATGGACGGGAAGGGGCTTCTCGTATCAAACGAACCCGTAAGCAAAAGAGCAAAGATCCTGTCGGAGAACGTAGAACGGATGGGTATCGAAAACGCTCTTGTCGTAAGCCATGATCCTTCTTTTCTCGCAGACAGGTTTCCCGCTTTCTTTGACAGGATACTGGTAGATGCTCCGTGTTCGGGCGAAGGGATGTTCCGCAGGAATCCGGAAGCGATAAAAGAATGGAGCCCGCAGAATGTAGAGATGTGCGCACAGCGCCAGCAGTCGATACTCGGCGACGCAGCACGTATGCTCGCCCCGGGCGGAAAACTCGTATACAGCACATGCACTTTTTCCCCGCAGGAGGATGAAGAAACGGTCGAGGCTTTTCTGTCATCTCATCCCGAGTTTGGGATATGCGATGAGCCGTTGAAATTATACCCTCATCTGCACAGGTGCGAAGGACATTTCGCGGTCTCATTTGTCAGACGCGCCGACGGGACCGGCATCATTGAAGGAGGATCTTCAACAGCAAAAACAGGCCGTTCAACCGTATTGTCACGTGTCGAAAATACACTTCTGTGCGACTTTTTGGACGGGGTTCTGTCAGAAAAATGCCGTGTAAAACAGGCAATAAAAGACGATCCCGGCAGGATCGTAAGATTCGGCAACAGCATATACTTCGCTCCGGAACCTATGCCGGAAACCTCCGGACTTAAGATCTACAGAGCCGGTCTTAAGATCGGAACTTTCATGAAGAACAGATTCGAACCCGACCACGCTCTGTCTCATGCTCTTGCAAAAGACGATGCCATATATAACCTGGATCTTGAGGCTGACGATCCGCGCGCCATGCAATATACTTCCGGAATGACGATAAACTGTGATCCCGGTATTAAAGGATGGACTCTTCTGACGGTATGCGGACTGGGGCTCGGTTGGGGAAAAGCCGATCGCGGGCTGCTTAAGAATCACTTCCCGCGCGGTCTGAGAAATGTTTAGGGCTTATACGGCGGATCCGCGGGATAGCCGCCGACAAGCTTCTGTATCGTTCTGGGGATCGCATCCTTTGACTCTTTCCAGTCTGCGTCCTTGTTTTCATACTTGAATTTTTCAACGAACCAGTTGATATCTTCTTCTATCCTGTCAAATGCGCGCGACTGCACTTCAAACAATGTCTTCGTAAAGTCATCTTGCATATCGCCCTTGAGACTCTTTTCCGCCGCCTGCAGAAGCTCCTTCATATGCGGGATGCAGAATCCTTTTCCGTCCCTGACCTTGCTGCGAAACTGCTCATCATTTTCATACAGATAAAAAAATGTCGCGATATACCTGTCATAGGTATCGCGATAATATTCGCATACAAAACATTTTCCCTCGAGATCGCCGATATATTTTTCCACGCCCGACTGACTGCTCTTTGAAAAAAGGCCGCCCCTTACTCCCTTATATGACAGCATCTCCTTTTTGATGGCAGCAGCCTGTTTGTGCATATGTGTTGAGAGTATCAGCGCGTTTCCGAGAGAATTGCCGTAATCAAACATCATCTGAAAATGACGGGCGCAAAACCCCTGTGCGTCCGTCTTTTCTCTGATATCCGCTTCCATATATGATGCCCCGGGTCCGATCGCATAATCTATCGCATCCTGCTCAAGTGATCGTCTGGCATTGCAGATCATGCATTCATCATTTGCAGAAAGTGCATCATTTACCGGGATCGTGTATAACTTCTCTTTCATCCGGATATGTTCTTTTCAGCCTCCCTGATGATATCATCAAGTGATTCGTTTTCTTTATCTGCGGGCTCTGCTGCGTCCTCTGCCTTATCTGTTTCCTCCGGTTCGCCGTTTTCCTCTTCTTCGCTCTCCTCGGACTCTACGAGCGGTTTCTTGCCGGCCATGAGTCTTTCCTCAAAGGTCATGTCCATTCTCATCTCTTTCATGACTGTCTCGTTTCTTTCATTGAACTCATCTCTTGCAAGCGAAACTTTTCCGTCGACGTTGCTTGCATAAAAATGGGTGCGAAGAAGCGTCAGATACTCCGAATACTCCCCGTACAGTTCATCCGGATCCTGAGCTTCCGAACCGAACTTCTCGTTTAAGAACCCGTCACATACCCAGTCAATGATCTTGAGTATACGCGGAAGCTGATCCGGAACGATAAGTTTTTTACTGTCTATCTTGTCGTAAATGTTCCTGTATGTCCTGTCGAGTTCGCTTACGGCGGATCCGAGCACCTCAAGTGCCTCCGGATCGTCTTCGTATCTGATGCTGCGCAGGAACTGATGCATGAACGGATAGTTCTTCATGACTCTGACACGGGCAAATGTGATACTTGACATGATCTCGAAACAGTCCTTTTCACTCTTTTTTACCGCACGGGTCAATTCCAGTATCATATACTTGGTACTGTAATCGCATATAAAATCATACAACCCCTGTTTGCTTGTAAAATAGTGGAAAAGCAGCCCCTTTGATATACCTGCCTCTTTGACTATCACATCCGTGCTCGCATCTTTATAACCTTTGATGGCGAATGTGCGCAGTGCCGCATTTATTATGGCGTCCTGTTTATCTTTCCTGACATCGAAAAACTTGGAATTCATATACTTCCCCTGCTTTCTGTTTGCTTGACTTTTTCGGTCAAACAAATGTTATCACAAGTTATGTAAACAGTCAATCCACTTTGTCAGGCTTTTTTCGGAATCTCTTCTTTATGATGATCAGTATGACAATGCAGACAAGTATGAAAGCAGCTGCACAGGCACCGATGATATATTTCTTTTCTATGCCGGACTCCACGGCTGCTACCCTGACTTTTATGACGTTTCCTTCCACGGGGAATCTTAAGTACCTGCCGAAGTTCTCGCATACTGCCTCGGTCTCCTCAGCGCCGGAGCCCGAACTTACATATATCCGGACATTCTCCGTCCCTTCGGGCAGCTGATATCTGACATAGTGGCTGCCGCCGGCCGGGAGCGTGAGGATGTAGCATTCCATATCTGAAGGCGCGGCTTCCTGTGTTACAAACAGCTTATCCGTTTGAGTAAATCTTCCCTCGACAAGAAATACCGACTGCTTGTTTTCTCTTACCTGCTCGCTTGCAATGACCGATGCACACCTTGTGATCCTTCCGTTTATCTCCATGTCGGCATATACCGGGATCTCCTCATCGCAGTCCCAGGCTATATACTCATCGGGTTCAAGCTCGACCTTGCCGTCTTCTTCCTTTTTATCGTCTTTGCCGCCTTTGCTGACGATCTCGGTTTCGATAGGCGTATCCTCCGCAGTAATAACTCCTCCCATTTTTCTGCTTACCGTGGCAACGACCTTATCGTCCACTATAAAGCTTACTTTCATGGATGAAAAATCCGAGGGAATACCTTCCATGGACATAAGCTCCCCGTAAGAGACAGGCTCCGCCTCTCCCTTTTTGCTGATACGGTCTATTCCCGCGAGGCTGTTGCTTACGAAAATGTTCCTCCTAAGCTTTCCGTCATCATCGGCATATCCGGTCACGGCGCCCGCAAAATTTGTGTGATCCGTTACAGTCGGCATGGCAACGCAGTCGAAAATATCAACGCTTTCTCCGGTGATGCCCCCTATGTAGGACCCGCCGGCGAGAACGCCTTTTTCATACGAATTCTTTATGGTCGAATATGATCTGCCTGCTATTCCGCCGACATAATCAGCGGATTCGGAACTGACCTTGGCAAAATTCGAGCCCCGCAGGATGGTACCTATCTCATGAAGGCCGCACATTCCTCCCACATAACTCTTCTTGCCCTTCACGTCCCCGTAGTTCCTATCGTCGCGAAGTACGCATTTTGTCCTGTATGTGGACTTTTTGGCGGCATTTTTGACCCCTGTCACATCCCCTTCCAGGTCAAAATCATACTCCTGAGCCATCGTCCCGGCGATACCGCCCGTATCGATATCGGCGTACACGCTTCCCAGATTTTCGCATTTTTCTATCGTAGCATCCACGCTGTCTTCACAGACATCATTACTCTCATCCTCGAATACTTCAGAGTAATCCATGTCGAGTGCTCCGTCCATCGCATCGGTAAACAGGAGCATGAGAGATGCAAACTCATCATTGACCGATTCCAGATCGACGCACACCGCATCGGTCGAACCCTGCATCTCGGAATTAAGAAGTCCCATGTTGTCACTCATGCCCTGGATGTTCATGACAAGACTGTTTGTATGAAGTCTGTAATCTTCGGACAGCTGCGGGAAGTTAACTGCTCCTTTATCCGCAACAGACCTTACTATACCCCTCATTGAGCTTCCGGCATCCTTAAGGTCACCGGCCATCTTTTTCAGATTTTTGGCAGCATCCTTACCGTCATCCTTGGCATCCTCTTCCATCTCGTCCGTATGTGCATATATGATGTCAGCGATGATCTTGGTATTCTTTGCAAGAGTTTCCGCATAAGATTCATCAGGATGTGCGCTTTCATATTCTTTTGACGCTTTTTCGAGTGCCCACAGATCGACCGCATCATCGGCTTCACCTTTTGCCACCGAATCCGCTTCTGCTTTCTGTTCATCCGTCAGATCATCGTAATTGTCACTCTTCCACTCGCCGGCCTCGTACTTCTTCTTGATATATGCCTGTCTTGTCGCATAGTATGCAGTGTTAAAAACATCTTCGCGTTCTTTCCTTATCTCTTCATCTTCGGACTCCGTGTATCTGTCATAGTATTTTTCATATTCGTCCGTTGCATCTTTTATTGCTTTTTTAGCGTTATCGTACCTTGCCGCCTCCGCTTCGGACATATAGTTGTATATGTCAAGATCTTCCGCCAGTTCCTCGACATCTCCGGCAGCTTTCTTAAGATCCGATCCCGCATCTGCCACTTTATCCATCGGCCCGCCGCTCTTGGATGATTCATCAAGGACATACTCGATCCGGTTTGCTATCTCGTTGGTCGATCCGACAACGCTGTTAACATAGTCCTGAGTGCTGTTCACAAGATAACCCGTATCTCCGAGAGCCCTGTTCGCAAAATCCCTTATCACGTTCAGTCTTGCCGATACGGTCGCGGAAGAAGCATCGGTGTCTCTTATCGTCTTCTCCACCGAATCATGAAGCTTGTTTATGGCATTTCCCATCTGTGCTATGACATCCGCGCTCAGATCCAGTCTTATATACGGCTCAGCCTGTCCTGTGATACCCCCAACATCTTTACGTCCTCTGACATTTCCTTTATTGACGCAGTCATGTATATAACCCGACTGTCTGCCTGCTATACCGCCGACATTGTATCCTACATGCTCGTATCCGACCTTGGATCCGCTTACGCATGAACTGATCTCACCGATGTTGTGTCCCACGATCCCGCCGATATCCACGGGATTTGCGGACGACTGAATGGACATCCTGTTTCCTTCTTCTTTGCCCATGTTAAGAAGGGACGTGAAAACCTCCTCGACCTTGATCTGTCCGATGGGTGTCTTCGTATCAACCGTAACCGTATTGATATCGGCGTTCGAATCACATCCGGTTATCAGTCCTTCGCTTGTACCGCATATGCCGCCGACGTAGTGAAGACCGGAGATCTTCCCGGTAACGGAGCATGATGAGATCGTTCCGGTTGCTTCGTTATATCCGGCTATACCGCCGACATAATCATTGGCTTCGACATATCCTTCATATCTGCACTGTGCGATCATTCCCCGGTTGTCGCCGACAATACCGCCCACATTATATGACTTTCCGTCCGGCTTCATGACGCCTATGACGTTAAGATCTCTGATCACCGCAGTCTCTGCACTCTTCGAAAAGACCCCGATATAATTCTGTTCATCTGTAAAGGCTGCCTTGCTGATCGTATGCCCGCCGCCCTCAAATACTCCGGCAAAGAACGGGATCGGCATGAACTCTTTCATGTTGAAATCTATATTGTCGGTAAGTACCACATACTTGTCGGCCGACCATGTATCAAGTGAACACTTATCTGCAAGATCGCACCAGTCCTCATAACTGCCTACGTTCACCTGTGTCATCTCGGTTATGTCCATACGCTCCGCAGGCTTCTCTTTGGCATCCCCGGTATCTTCCGAGGTATCTTCCCCGTCCGTTTTCTTTTCGTCCTCAGAGGTTTCTTCTTCGGTCTGCACCCTGACAGTCTTAAGAGCAGTCTCGGGTTTATCCGCAGTCTCCGCTGATATGAATGCAGGGTTCGAAAAAAGGATCGCCAATATGCACAGCAACGAAGGGAATATCTTATTCGGTCTTTTCATCTTCTTTTCCCTCCTTCTTTGCGATATTTGTTTCTGTATCTGCTTCCGGTTCAGGTGTGTCGGCTGCTTCTTTTTCGGTTTCGGTCTCCGCTGCGGTTCCGGTATCTGTTTTGGTTCTCGTTTCGGCATCAGCTTCTGCTTCTTCGATCCCGGGATCCTGCTCGATGACCTCCATGTTACCTGCCTCGATGAACGCCGATACATCACCGCGTACTATAGCCGACATCGTACCCGTTACAGTTCCGTTTATGTGACCTCTTATGGCACCGTCAACACGTATCAGTCCGGATGCGGTCCTGTTCTTAAGCGGCATGTTCATGACAAATGCGGTCTTGGATATGACCGTATCGCCCACAAGAAGTATCTGGGGCAGGACAAAAAGAGTGATACCAATTGAAATGATAGTTCCTACACCGAGGCACTGTCCTATGTTATAGATGGCGGCATCCGAAGTAAGACGTCCTATCGTGATGCCGGCAAGTGCGAGCATCGGACCCGACGTAACTATCGTCGGGAATGACAGGTTCATCGTATCTATTATCGCGTCTCTTCTTCCCATCGTCTCACGCAGCTCGGTATACCTGCTGGCAATGACAATGGCGTAGTCTATGTTCGCACCCATCTGGATAGACGATACTATCAGGTAACTCATGAAGAAAATGTCGTTATGCATTAGCGTCGGTATCGAGAAGTTGATCCATATGCTTCCCTGTATCACCGCGATCAGAAGTATGGGCATTCCTGCCGACTTGAACGTAAACAGCAGAACAATGAGTACCGCAAGTATAGACACGATATTAACGACCATGTTATCTCTGTCGAATGATTTTTTCAGATCGTATTCGCTCACGCTCTCGCCGCATACGAGGCACTCGTCATAATACTGATATGCCATCGTGTGCATCTCGTCGATAAATGCATATATCTTGTCCTGCTCATCCTCGGGCATGTCAAGATACACGAGCATACGTGTGTAGTTCTCGCCCTGAAGTGACGACTTGGCGTAGTTCATCATCTTAAAGGCGTCATCCAACGTCCTCTTTGTCTCATCATCGAGTGTCACGTATCCTTCCTCTACTTCCTCGTGAACGAACATGAACATATCGATGAGCGGGACTCTGTACTGCCCCACACCGTTAACGGCCTTGCCGTAATCCTCATCGTTTATCGCATATGCAGCATATACAAGCTCCGCAACTTCATAATCCAGATTGATGAGCTCCGAAAACTGTCTCGGAGTCAGTTCATCCGTAAGAGTGTATCCGTCAAGCGCTTCTATACTTGAAAGTCCCTGTACATGATCAACCTCTTCCCTTGCTTCAAGGTCCGCGATAAGCGCTCTTTCCTTATCGTAATCACCCGAAGGGACTATGAGCGCAACGAGATTCTTCGTCTCGAAATTGTCCTTTATCATTTCTTTTGCAATCTGCGTCTCGTTCTTGATAGGCGGCGTTATGCTGCTGTACCCGTATGCATAATGACATTTATTGGATATGAAGAACGCTCCGATTATGACTGCAAGAAATATCGGCGCGATCACAAACCTGCTGCGATAATCGAACTTCGCGATACCCGTGATCTTGGGTATGAAGTTCCTGTGCTTCGTCTTTTCCATCGGACCCGCAAAAAGCATTATCACGCCCGGCATCAACAGGAACACGGCAACAAGACTTAAGAGTATCGCCTTGATAAGTACGATACCCATGTCAGGTCCCATCTTGAACTGCATGAAAGTCATGGCGATAAGGCCGCCGATCGTGGTCAGGGAACTTCCCGAGATCTCGGGGATGGCCTTGGTAAGAGCCTCTATCGCAGCCTCGCGGTGAGGGAGCGTCAGATGCTCTTCCTTGTATCTGTTAAGATATATGATCGCATAATCGATGGACAGTGCGAGCTGCAGCACTATCGTCACGGAATCCGATACGTAACTGATCGTGCCGAACACAAAGTTGGTACCCATCTGAAGAACGGCAGCGCCTCCGAATGTTATAAGAAGCACCGGTATCTCGGCGTATGCCTCGGTCGTGATCAGCAGAACTCCCAACACTATGATAACGACGATCACCGATATCGTGCTCATCTCATCCTTGATCAGCTGCGCACTTACATCGCCGAGACTGGTATCGAGATAATAATCATTGTCTTTCAGGAACTGCTTTATCCTGTCCTGCGCATCGAGACACCTGTTGTCATCCTCGGGGTACTCAAATGTAACGGCGAACCTGGCGGATCCGTTGTTGTAATACTCGCTCGTATCCTTGTAATCAACCGAGAATACGCCTTCCATATCCCCGATGGACCTTGCCAGACGCTCCCCCTGTTCGAAGGAAACATTGGCGACCATGAACGTACAGGAGCCGTATGTTGTAAACTCCTCCGCCATCAGGTCTATGCCCTTTTTGGTCTCCGTGGAATCGCTCAGATAGTACGACAGTGAATTCTCAACGCTCACCCACTTTCGTGAAAAAGCGGAGAATATCGCAAGTAATGCAAAGATCAGAAAGAACAGGTTACGTTTATCGACTATAAAAGCACAGACCTTATCTATCAGACCCGCGCCTTTTTGTTCTTCATCGTTCAACTAAAAAACACTTCCTAACTACAGATAATATCAGATATGTTGTATATCAGAATTTGATTATACCATATATTGTGGTTTTTGTCACGCCGGCAATTCTTTGATCACTTTCGGGATCGCTGCGACCGTATCACTTGCGATCATGCTTATATCCCCATACTCCCGGGATGCAAGTTCTCCTGCTGCACCGTTTATATATGCAGCAACAGCCGAGGTTATGGCAAGATCGGCGTTTGCATAACCGCAAACCGCAGCCAGTATACCGGAAAGCACATCACCGCTCCCTGCTGTTGCCATCCCGGCGCATCCCCTGTCAGTGATGTAAACACGATCTCCGTCGGTTACGATCGTTGTAGGACCCTTGAGCAGAACGACTGCTCCCAGATCCTTTGCAAGCAACATTGCATGTCCGATCGGATCCTTTTGTATCTCCAAAATGTCCAATCCGGTCAATCTCGAAAATTCCTTGATATGCGGTGTAAGAACAAGCTTGCATTTCCTGCCCTTTATACGCTCCCTGTCCATCTCAGACAGCAGGTTAAGCCCGTCCGCATCTACTATGAGAGTTCCCGAAAAACGCTCGAGAAGGTGATCAAGGATTGCGGCGGCGCCTTCACATGTCGTGATCCCCATTCCAAAGGCCACCGTCCTGACGTTTGCGATCAGCTCGTCTATCTGCTCGCTGTCATATCTTACGTATCCGTCTTCGTCAGACAGCGGAAACAACGTGCTTTCGAGAATATGCGTGGTTATCTGTCCTGTCAGAGACTTCGGGACCGCTACTTTTACGACTCCCGCTCCGCTCCTCATTGCGGCATCCGCCATATAGGCAAGCCTTATGGCTCCGCTGTATCTGACGCTGCCTCCGATCAGTGCCGTATAACCGTAAGTACCCTTATTCGAGTAGCCCGGCCTCTT
>CADCPL010000246.1 GCA_902803305.1 uncultured Lachnospiraceae bacterium | reverse complement strand
TCAAGAAGGTTGATCACTACCATATCCTTATTGGTTGCTTCTTTAAGGGCATCTTCTACCCATTCATCCGATTCGCCTCCCACATATATGAACATGTCACAGGCAGATATCTTCAGGATATCGTCAGCCGTGGGCTGATAGCTGTGAAGATCGACACCGTTATCGAGCAGCATTGTAACTTCGGCATTCGCCGGATCATCTCCGAGCACATTCATTACCCAGTCATATTCGGGGAATATGGTAGTTACGATCTGTATTTTTTCATCACCTGAAGCTGCGGATGCAGCATTCACCGCGCCGCATGCCGAAAGATGGCACACCATCATGATGGCGACCACCAAAGCAGAAATGTATCTTTTCAATTTTAATTACCTCCGTATCGTTATATTTTCACTTGAAAAAATATAAGGGCGTAAGGTTTTCAATTATTCAGGCGGACTTTTGTGGAAACAGGCGTATCATGTTGAAATGAAAGTACGCCCGAAGATATGAAAAATAAAACAACGGATAAAGGCAGCACAACAGATGCCACAGCCATAACACCACTGCCTATTGTGCGGATGGTATTCTGACACTGCCGGATGCAGGCACATATGGGGCAATCTTCCCCCGTACAGTCATGATCAGCGTGTACAGCGATAAAAAAAGAAGAAAACAGCATGACAAGGACCAGCATGAATGCCATTATGCCGGCCGCAACACGTATTCTGTTAATGTCATATGCTCTTTTCATAACCGTTTTATTTTATCCGTGAGGTCATCTTTAGTCAATAGATACGATCACAAACAAACGACGTTGGACCCTTGGCTAAGACGAAAGATTCGCGCTGATGATCGAAACAAGATCTTTGGGAAGAAAAGGTTTTGCTATATGACCGTTCATCCCGGCATCAATTGCCGCCTGAACATCCGACGCAAATGCGTTCGCGGTCATGGCGATTATAGGTATCTGTGAAAGCTTCGGATCAGGGATCTCCCTGATCTTTTTCGTAGCCTCATATCCATCCATTACAGGCATAAGCACGTCCATGAGTATCAGATCGATGTCTCCGGGCTTGGACTCCCTGACCAGCTGAAGTGCACTGATACCGCTGTCTGCTGTTTTCACGGTAAACCCGTACTTGCCGAGTATCCGCTCGGCCAGTCTCAGATTATTCATCGTATCATCAACAACAAGGAGTGTAGTACCTTTATAATCCCTCCTCAATACGTCATCATCTGCCTTCGCGCCCTCAGGTTCTTTACTGTCTGACGGAGCAGCCTTAAGCGGAAGCGTTATGATAAACTCACTTCCCTGTCCGGGCTTTGTCTTTAACTCTATCGTCCCCTGCATAAGGTTTATTATATTATGGACGATCACCATACCCAGACCGGTACCCTGAATATCATGCACAACGTCCGTATTTTCTCTTGTATACGCCTCAAAGATATGCTCTGCAAACTCCTCCGACATTCCGATGCCCGTATCCTTTACGGCGATCTCGTACACAAGCTTTTCTCCCTGTTCTTTCAGATTCGCCCTCAAAGAAACCTTTCCTCCTTCGGGGGTGAACTTGTATGCGTTGGAAAGAAGGTTCAGCACTACCTGGTTTAAGCGCAGCTTGTCGCAAAGAACAGTGTCTTCTCCCGCTCCCTCTACATCAACATCAAATGAAAGCTTGTTATCTTTCATCTTTTGCCGGATCATGTCGGCGCATTCCTTCAGAAGATCCCTGATCCTGACGGGAGACGGTGATATCTCCATCTTTCCGCTTTCGATCCGGCTCATATCAAGAATATCGTTTATGAGATTCAACATGTGATCTCCTGCCGATACTATCTTATCGAGATACTCCTCAAGATGTTCCCTGTTATCGATCTCCTCCATCGCAAGACGTGAAAAGCCGGTGATCGCACTCATAGGGGTTCTGATATCATGGGACATGTTCGAAAAAAACTCTGTCTTGGCTTTATTAGCACGATTTGCTTCATCTATTGCATCGAGAAGCATGGCCTGCTTATTCTCAAGTTCTTCTTTTTGTGAGGCGATCAGCCTGTCGGCATCCATCTTCTGAGCACGGACATCGTCAACTGCGGATGTTGTGATAAGTATCCTGTCCACCTTGCCGTTGCTGCGCTCTATAACGTGATACTCCACTCGGATCCAGCGTTCATCTGCCGTCTCCTTGTAAGCGAATTCCCTTTTGTCACAGTCGGCAAACACTTCGTTTCTTACACGCCTGGCATCACCCAGCAAAGCGACTTCCTCTTTTGCCGCATCGTGGAGTCTTGATGCGATCATCATTATCAGATCGGGACTGCTTATCCTGTCATCAACCGAAAATCGTTCATCCTGCTTGATGACCTTAACCTTGTTATTGATGAAGTCCGCAAGATAGATCCCGCTGTACTCATCGGCAAGAGACCCTATGATCTCATTATCCAGCTTAACATTACCCAGTTCCGTTTCCGAAATGAGCGTCGCCGACCCGAATGCTTTGACCGGTTTTCCGTTCTCATCAAACTCTGTTGTATATTTAATACGAAACGGTACTCTGCCGACGGTGAGGGGGATATCTGCTTCAAGTTCCGGAGCGCCCTCGTCGATCTGCCGCATCATATCACGATACATATCCGCATAATCCGGTGGGAAGATACCCTCATCTATGGCAGGCTCGGGATAATTCTTTACAAGCGCAGGAAGGCCGAGATCTCTCATACAGCGATAGCACGGCCGCATTTCCTTCGTTGCTATGGTATATTCCCAGTTGTAGATATTGACCTGCTCGATCGTCTGCTTATATCTGTATTCTACATCCGCAAGTGTCTCTGCAGTCTTTCTCTCGTTGGTTATATTCCTGATGCGCTCATAGATCACCGCATCGTCACCGTTTCTTTCAAGAAGAACGATCCTGCTTTTCAGACAGACTCTGTCATAACCGCAACAGTCCGAGATGAGCATGCGCCATGTCTCAATGGTCTGATCATCACCGGAATCAATACATCTCTTTACGGCACCGGTAAAGAGTTTTAAATTCTCATCATCAAACGCCTTGGGGACATTGGCACTTAAAAACTCTTCCTTCGACGTGTTCATCCACATTTCGGAGATGAACTTATCGTTCAGGTCCATTATCCTTATCAGTCCGTCTTTATATGACATTATTGCCGCAGGCTCTGAAACTTTGCCGTTCAGTATCTCTTCGTAACTCATTAATACTCCTTTATTGGCCGTATTTCTCATATATACGGTTTTTATCCCGTTTGTTTTGACACCTGCACTGTTAAGTGTATCTTGCCTCTTACCTGATAACCTGACTAGATTTTACGTTTTTGTTCCCTTTTCTGTCAATGACTGTTACAATTGATGAAATGATTTTTTTGAACCGAAAGGATGTTCCGTATGGAAAAACCGGCATGGACATCTCCTACAATAGAAATGCTGAAAGATTTCAGGACGCTGCCTTTTAAAGGCAGTGATACTTCGTATGTAAACATATTTCTTCTCAGAAGAAAATATAAGTTGGAAACAGCAGTTTGCGACGGCGTACTGCTGCGCTTCTATCACGGGAAAAATCCAAACAGACAGGGCTACGGTTTCCCTTTGTCGGAAGCCCCGTTTGATCATGAAAAGATATTCCGGATGCTCCGCGAGGATGCAAAGGACAGAGGCGGCATAAGGTTCTGCCTTTGCGACGAACAGCAACGCAACATTCTGTCGGAGTATTTTGACATAGAATGGCAGTCCGAGCCGGGGGACAATGATTATATCTATGAAGGCGAAAAATGGATCGCTCTTTCGGGAAGAAAATACCATCACCTTAAATATCGCTTAAACCGCTTTACGCGTCTGTATGATAACGTGGAGTACTATCCGATCGACAGCAGTAAGCGGCTTCAGGATGCACTTCTTGTATCTTCGATCTGGCAGAAAGAACACGAAAACAAAGAGATGCCGGATGACGATCTTGCCGAGGAACAAAACTGTATTTCGGAAGTGGCCGAGCACTGGGATGAACTCGGTATGACGGGCGGTGTGATGTATGTTGACGGCTCCCCCGTTGCCATGACGATGGCTTCTTTTTTATCTGATGACAGCGTTGATTTTCATTTTGACAAAGCGGTGGGCGAATTTGCCCCGGCGGGTGCTACCGTTGTATCGCGTCGATCTTTTGTTGAAACAAATATCGCGCAGGGACGTAAGATCTTTAATCTTGAGGAAGACATGAACATTCCGGGTCTTCGCCAGTCCAAAGAAACTTATCGCCCCGTGTTGAAGCTTTCCAAATACTACGGAGGAGAAACAACATGTTAGAAGAGATCCTTTCCGCGAGGGATTGTGCAAGATGTGAGTTCTGCTGCTCATTTCGCAGGCAGAGTCTGAATCTGACACCGTATTTCGCCCCGGAAACGCTCGAAGAGATCCAAAGGCTTTACCCCGAAGCCAAGTTCAAATCCTTACCCGGCAGAGCCGTAACGATCGATCTTGACGATAAATACTCCACGGATGATGAAAATGAGGAGGCTCTGTGCCCTTTTAACCGCAAAGGCTGCATTCTTCCCGAACATCTTAAACCTTTTGACTGCAAGCTCTGGCCCTTCAGACTGATGAAGAAGGGCGGTTCTCTCGTGCTGGCACTCGTTCCGAGCTGTCCGTGGATAAAAAAAGATGATATGTCAAAACTGAAAGAGGTAGCTCTTTCGGTCGCACATGAAGCGATAAAGTATTCAAAAACCCACCCCGAGATCATCATAGAATACCGGGACGATTATCAGATCATCATAGAACCGTAGTAATCATTGGAGGTATTTATGGACGTCGGAATATTATTTGATCTTGCAATACTGATATTTGCAGCAAAGGCGCTCGGGCTTCTGGCCAGACGCATAGGCGCTCCGCAGGTTGTCGGAGAGATACTCGCAGGACTCCTTGTCGGGCCATCCATATTAAAGCTTGTTCAGGCGAGTGACAGTATCGAGGTGTTTGCCGAGATCGGCGTCATCCTCCTCATGTTTGCGGCAGGACTCGGAACCGATCTTAAGCAGCTGAAAAAATCGGGATTTAAAGCTTTCCTCGTTGCTCTTATAGGCGTCATAGTTCCCCTTATCGGCACGTTTGCGCTTTACGGCATTTTCTACGGCTTTGCAGCCCCTCCCGCCAAGGAGTTCTATACGGCTCTTTTCATGGGAACGATAGTTACCGCAACGAGCGTATCTATCACTGTCGCTGCTCTTGCCGAAATGGGAAAGCTGTCCACTGATGTGGGAACAACTATCGTCGGCGCCGCCGTCATAGATGACGTGATCGGAATAATAGTACTCACGTGCGTTATAGGCGGATGCGGCGGAGAGGGGAATGTCGGGATGGTACTTGTCAAGATAGTTCTGTTCTTCCTTATTGCCCTTGTGGTCGGGCTCGGTATTCATAAAGTCATGGAATGGCTGGATGCGCGTCATCCCCATACCCAGCGGATCCCTATCTACAGCCTGGCTTTCTGCCTGGCGATGGCATATGTGGCGCAGAAATACTTTGATATAGCGGATATAACGGGTGCTTACTGTGCAGGTATCGCATTGTGTACGATAAAGGATACGGAATATGTAGAAAAGAAGATAGATATCAGCAGTTATATGCTGTTCGGACCGATATTCTTTGCATGCATCGGCCTCAAGACCGATCTGTCGGGTCTTACCATGTCGATACTCGGGTTCAGTATATGCTTCATAATCATAGCTCTTGTGACCAAAGTGGTCGGATGCGGTCTTGCCGCAAAGATATGCGGTTATAACCTGGGTGACAGCCTGAAGATCGG
>CADCPL010000245.1 GCA_902803305.1 uncultured Lachnospiraceae bacterium | reverse complement strand
CTGTTTCCTTTATCGTCTGTTTACTCTACCGTTACGCTCTTTGCGAGATTACGCGGCTTATCAACATCAAGTCCTTTGGATACGCTCAGATAATAACCCAGAAGCTGAAGGGGTATTATCGCAAGGCATCCGATGAAATGCTCATCGACCGTCGGGACATAAACCGCGAAGTTAACGGAATCTTCAACGTCATACTTGCCATACGATGTTATGCCCATAAGATATGCGCCACGGCTCTTACATTCCATCATATTGGACAGCGTCTTTTCATACAGATCGGTTTGGGTGAGCGCGCCGATGACGAGAGTTCCGTCCTCGATCAGTGATATCGTTCCATGCTTCATCTCGCCCGCTGCATACGCCTCAGAATGAATGTAGCTTATCTCTTTCATCTTCAGAGAGCCTTCAAGACACACCGCATAATCGATGCCGCGGCCTATAAAGAATATGTCTTTTGCATTTGAATATTTGGCGGCGAACCACTGGATCCTCTCCTTATCCTCGAGAGTCTTCTTCATCTTTTCGGGGATCGTAAGAAGCTCCTTCAGATAATGCTCCTGATCTTCCATGAGTCCGCGCACTACGGCAAACTTAACGGCGAGCATGAACATACACACAAGCTGGCAGCTGTATGCCTTTGTGGTCGCAACGGATATCTCGGGACCTCCGAGCGTATACATGCAGTGATCGGCCTCCCTGGCGATAGATGAGCCGACAACGTTTACTATCGCAAGCGTCTTGATCCCCTTCTCCTTTGCCATACGAAGCGCCGCAAGCGAATCCGCGGTCTCTCCGGATTGAGAGATTATTACGACGAGCGAATCCTCAGGCAGACGATTTTTCCTGTATCGGAATTCCGACGCCAGTTCAACCCTTACCTGGTAATCACCGAATTCCTCCATGACATACTGCGCTTCCATGCCCACATGCCATGCGCTTCCGCAGGCAACCAGATATACGTTTGAAAAGTTCTTTATCTCTTCATCCGATAGACCTACATCGCTAAGGTCGACGGAATACTTTCCGCCGTCTTCTTTTATATACTTGCGAAGAGTGTCCATGACAACCTGCGGCTGCTCATGTATCTCCTTCATCATGAAATGTTCGAAACCGCCCTTCTCGGCCGCTTCGGCATCCCATTCTATCGTAGTCTGTTCCTTCTCGACCTTATCACCGTCAAGATTGTAGAAAGTCACATCACCGGCACTTATCTCCGCCATCTCGAGATTGCCGATATAATATACGTTTCGCGTGTGAGAAAGGATCGCGGGAACGTCCGATGCGATGAATGACTCTTTCTTATTGGTGCCTATTATCATCGGCGAATCTTTTCTTGCCACAAAGATCTTATCCGGATAATCCGCAAACATGACAACAAGAGCATATGAGCCCCTGACTCTGACGATAGTCTTGGCAAGCGCGTCTATAGGGCCCATTTTGTATTTCTTGAAATAATAATCGACAAGCTTGATGAGAACTTCCGTATCCGTATCGGAATAGAAGCGGTATCCGTGCCTTTCCATCTTGGCTTTGAGTTCCTGATAGTTCTCAATGATACCGTTGTGGACACCGACAACCTCGGATTCTACCACTCCGGATCCGGAATTGGTACAGTTGCCCGAAACATGCGGGTGTGCATTCGTCTTGCTTGGAGCGCCATGGGTTGCCCATCTTGTATGTCCTATCCCGCATTTTCCGGTAAGCGCTTTTCCTTCATCCGTTTTTTCGATGAGGTTATGAAGTTTACCTATCGTCTTGACGACAACGGCAGGAGCATCATCATCCCTTACCGTTATGCCTGCAGAGTCATATCCTCTGTATTCAAGCTTTGACAGCCCCTGAAGCAATATCGGGGCCGCCTGTTTGTCACCGATGTAACCTACAATTCCACACATAATAGTCTCCTGTTTACTCTTATCCCGACCGTTTCTACAGCTTACATATCCGGTCTACCGCTTCACGCGTGTTTTCATGGCTTCCGAATGCCGTAAGACGGAAAAATCCTTCTCCGCACGATCCGAATCCAACACCCGGGGTTCCTACTACATTCGCACTGCCGAGCAGATGATCGAAGAACTCCCAGCTCGTCATCCCGTCAGGTGTTGCAAGCCAGATATAAGGCGAGTTCTC
The DNA here is from genome assembly GCA_902803305.1 of uncultured Lachnospiraceae bacterium. GTDB lineage: Bacteria > Bacillota > Clostridia > Lachnospirales > Lachnospiraceae > UBA2868. The sequence goes on along the minus strand of CADCPL010000245.1, from coordinate 30 downwards.
GCCTCCGAATGCCGTATATCCCGCTTTTTT
>CADCPL010000244.1 GCA_902803305.1 uncultured Lachnospiraceae bacterium | reverse complement strand
TCAAATGACGCGGGATCGATAGGATCCAGGAATTCGATCACGACATTTGCCGCCTTTACCTTCGGAAAATGTTTTTCAAACACATCAGCACTGTTTGTGATGGCGATCGGAACTATACGGCAGCCGCTCTTGGTGGATATCTTCATGCTCCCTTCCTTGAAATCAGCCATCTTACCGTCCCTGCTCCTGGTGCCTTCCGGGAATATGAACACGGACAGTCCCGTCTTTACATTTTCTATTGCCTGAAGTATCGTTTTCAGTCCCTGCTTGATATCATCCCTGTCTATAAAAAGCGTGTTATACAGATACAGTGCCTGTGCGAATATCGGGATCTTTGCAAACTGAGTCTTTGCAACAAAACAGATGAATCCCGGGAGTCTCGGCAGCACGAGCAGTACATCAAAAAAGCTCTCATGATTGGCTACATACAGTACCGGCTCATCCTTCGGTATCTTATCAAGGCCCAGGCATGTGACTTTTGCTCCGGTAAGAAAATTGATGACGGAAAAGACCATGTTCATCATCAGTCTCATGTAGTGATTTCTGGCGTTTTTGGAAAACAGTCCGATGATGAAACCAACGATCTCTATCGGGATCATGATCACAAAATCAAGTATTACAACAAGTACGCAAATGATAAATCTAAGCATTGATACAACTCCTAGAACGCCCGAACGTCATCCGCACCTTTAAAATACAGTGCCAGCATTCCGGGACCTACATGAGCTCCGGTCACGGGTTCGTGAGCAACTATCCATATCTTCTTCGGCTCGGCGATCTTGGAGATGAGATTTGCAAGGTGCACCGCGTCCTCTCTCTTGCCGCCGTACGATATGCCGACTATCTGCTGATCCGCGTTTACCACAAGATCTCTGTATTTTTCCGCAAGGGCCTTGATCGCCTGCTTGCGGCCTCTTGCCTTACATTCAACGACTATCTTGCCTTCCGTGTCTCCCTTGAGGATGGGCTTGATATCCATCATCGTTCCGAGAGAAGCAAGTGCTCCGCTTATACGGCCGGTCCTTTTAAGGTGCTTCAGATCGTCAACGATAAACACCTGATACATACAGTATTTCTGAAAATCGATCTGATCCGCTGTCTCCTCGATCGACATTCCCTTCTCTTTGCATTCGGCTGCTTCAACGACAAGTATCCCCTGTCCGAGTGAGGCTCCGAGAGAATCAATGACCTTGATCGTACGATCAGGAAACTCTTCACTAAGGTCCGCTGCCGCGATCTTGGCGGAATTGATCGAACCCGTTACTCCGCCCGAGAGTCCTACGTACAATATATCCTCACCGGCAGCCAGCACAGGTTCAAAAGCATCCGTAAACTGCGACGGATTTACCTGCGAGGTCGTAACCTTCATTCCGTCTTTTATCTTCTGATAATAGTCGTCGTAATCGAAGCCTTCACTGCTTGTAAAGTGAAGCTCCTCGCCTTCCATGACAAGAGTAAGCGGAACGATCCCTATATTATAGTGATCCCTTACCTTATCCGTGATGTTCGCTCCGGTGTCCGTAAAAATACGAAATGCCATACTTTCTCTCCTTTACCCCTGTATCATTTATCCAAAAATTCCACTACTTCCGAAAATCCCATACCGTGTGATGCTTTTACAAGTATCGTATCTCCCTGCTTTAAGATCTCCACCGACTCGTCCGACAGCGCCTTTATGAGAAGCTCCTTGTTGGGATAATACCTTATCTCCACGTCCTCATGAAGTCTGGCGCGCTCATACATGAACTTTGCCGATGCTCCGACGAATATCAGTGAATCCACTCCCGAAGATGCCGCATAATCACCCACATCACCGTGAAGCTTATCAGACTCCTCGCCCAGTTCAAACATATCGCCGAGTATCGCAACCTTTCTCGATACGGCATATCCGAGCGTATCGATCGCCGCGCACATCGACTTCGGGTTGGCGTTATAACAGTCATCAACTATCGTATACTTCTCTCCGTGTATGATGTGCCCTCTTCCGCTAAGCGGCTCGGCACCGGACATACCTCTTCGGATCTCCTCAAGGTTGAGTCCCATGAGAAAACCGACCGCTGCCGCTGCTATCGCATTATCGACCATATGATATCCCGGGAGCGGAACAGTCATATCATAGTGACTTCCGTCCGGAAAATTGGCCGTAAACTTTGATCCGTCGAGTCCGAGGTTTTCTATGTTTGATGCATACACATCATCTCTCTTTGATTCCTTGCCGTACCTTATGATCCTGCGGCCACCTGCCATCGCCTCGTCTATAGCTGCAAGCTTTTCATCCTGTCCGTTTACTACTATCGTTCCGGACGCTGAAATGTAAGGTATCAGCTCGGTCTTTGCACGAAATACTCCGTCAAGATCCTTAAGGTTTTCGAGATGACACGGGCCTATGTTTGTATAGAGCGCAATGTCGGGACGAACGATCTGTCCGAGCCTGTCCATCTCACCGAAATCGCTTATACCCATCTCGACGACCGCAACCTCGTGACCGTCTCTCATATCAAATATCGTGAGCGGGACCCCGACTTCGTTATTGAAGTTTCCTTTGGTTCGTACCACTTCATAGTGCGCGGACAATACCGATGC
>CADCPL010000243.1 GCA_902803305.1 uncultured Lachnospiraceae bacterium | reverse complement strand
GTTACGATCACCCATCCGTCCGGAACGCTGTGCTTTCCGAACACCTTGTACTGAAGAAACTGGAGCATCGAAGGGTAAAGCGTCTCCGATACACAATTGATCTCATCAAGGAACAAAATACCTTCACGTACCCCGGACTCTTCCATCGTGTCATATACGCTGGCTATGATCTCGCTCATCGTATATTCTGAAACACTGTACGTACTGTCACCGTAAGTCTTCTCTTTTATGAAAGGAAGACCCAGCGCCGACTGTCTCGTATGATGAGTCATAGAGTAACTCACAAGTGCAATTTCGAGTTCACTTGCGACCTGACTCATGATAGCTGTCTTCCCTATACCGGGTGCTCCGAGAAGAAAGATCGGCCTCTGCTTATAGGCAGGTATCCTGTAATCACCGAACTCATCCTTTTTCAGATATGCACTAATCGTATCCTTGATATAGTTTTTGGCTTCTTTGATATTCATTATAGTTCCTTCCCCGCTCAAACGTCCTCGCCGGAAGCATCCTCCAATTACATTGCCGGATATCCGCTCCGGCTACCGTAATCTACGATTACGGTCATAGCCCAGGCAGGAACCGGCGGTCTCATATCATCATGGTGATCGAACACGAACATTACGTCATACGGCGGCGGCGACTCGGGATATATGCCGTACCCGTCGGTAAAATATATCATCCCCTTAAGACCGGTAAACTCCCTCCTGTCGGTCATCTGCCGAACATATTCGAACACCGGGCGAAAATCGGTTGCTCCAAACCCTTTTACCTGAAGATTTTTTGCGATATCACTCAGCTCACTCCTGCCGGTTATCTTTATGTCGCTCGTAACAGCGCTGTCGCACTGGATCACGTGAACGTTCATTGATTCGGAAAATGACAGCGACCCCGCGAGAAGGTCATAAGTCTTCTCCAGAAAGCTCTCAACCGTTTTACCTCTTACCGATGCCGAAGTGTCCACCGCAATGACAAATTCTTTTATCTTCTTCTCATCTGTGTATTCAAGAGGTTCTATGAGCGGCAGATTTCCGTATCTTTCAAGACCGTACATATAATACACATAGTCGAATTCATCGGGGTTAACCTTTATCTCTTCCGACATCACGGCAAACCGCTTTATTATCTCATCGTAGTCGTATGACTTGCGGGTCCCCTCGTTTATGTTAAGAAGGATGGTATCCCCGCCTTTTATATCTTTTGAAAAGGATCTGAGCTCCGCTGCAACACGCCTTGCTATCCTGTCCCAGTCCTCACTCGATATCGTTATCTCTTCTTTATCCGTTTTCTGTTCCTTGTGATGTATATCCATCCGGAACAGCCTTGAATACTCTTTTGCGGAATCCGACGATATACCCCCTACCATGAACTCTCTGTAGAGTGCTTCTGCCGTCATCCTCGGTACCCACTTGCTCAGCTTTGCAAGTACAGTCTGCACTTGTGTGTCGGAAAGTCTCTGATATCCGCTCTCCAATGAGATCACGGCATTTTCAACGGCTATATCTGTTGCAATGTCCCAATACTCGGCGTTTGCGATATCTTTTCGGCTGTAATGCATGAATATGTTGTGAAATATAACATGAAGCAGCAGCCTTACCGCAAAGCCGGGATCCTTTTTATAATCCGCAAGAAGTCTTACCGGATCATACTCAAGTGTTCCCGCACCCCCGCTGTAGATGCCCGTTGATCCCTTCTCAATAAGCTTTATCGCCGCAAGAGACTTGTCAAAGAAGCGATACCGCACCACTATGCTGTCACGCGCCAGTGCCAGCACTTTCCCTGCAAGCTCGGATATGCGGTTATCCTCTGTATTATCGTTCATTTTTCTTTATTCGGTCTTTTCGAATGTATCCGCGCCGAGAAAATCATAGTGCATCAGGGTAAGCCCCTTAGCGGGCGCGGTATTTCCCGCCCGCGTGCGGTCTTTTGAATCTATGATCCCGGGGATATCGCCTGCTGCGATCTTACCCGTTCCCACGTCTATCAGCGTTCCGGCGATGATCCTGACCATATTATATAAGAATCCGTTCCCGGTCACATATATGTCTATCCTGCCGTGATAAGACCGTCCGTCATCACGAACTACCGGCTCCATAAGATCTCGTACTACCTCTATATCGTATATCGTCCTCACCGTAGATTCAGCATCCGTTGATGCGCTGCAAAACCCGACAAAATCGTGCTCACCCTTAAAAAACGGTGCAGCCTTTACCATTTCTTCATAGTTTAGAGGATAGTGAAGCCAGTGAGTGTATCTGCTGTT
>CADCPL010000242.1 GCA_902803305.1 uncultured Lachnospiraceae bacterium | reverse complement strand
GCTGAGGATATCGAAGAAGATGTCAGAAGCAGACTGTGTGACAGATTGACAGGCAGCCGGGATGTTGAAATAACAACGGATCACGACGACCACTTTACCTACGTGACAGTAAATGCACAAACACCTCTTTTTGGCAGGATGTTTACCCACAGGAATGCCGTGTTTTAGACTTTTTACAGATGATAATGATATAATATCGCGATAAAGAAACACTTGATAAGATCAAGAGATATGAATGGAATACCGCAGAGGATGGCAATGTCAGCAAGGAATCCATGAAAATGGACAGTTTATATATAGAGCTGACCGGACCATCATACAAAAATGAACAGCTTATTTCGTGCTCCTCAACAAACCCGGAATCAGTAGAGTTTAGTTCTCTGTTCGTGGGAAAAGATAAAGAAGGGAAAACAATAATTAATGTCGTAATCGCTGTCAGAGGTAAGGGTTCGGGAAAGCTTAACATTAAAGCAACGGACGGATCCGGCTCAAATCTGTTCATCACAGATTACCAACAGGACGATTACGTTAAGAAGACCTATTCAGTCGGATGGGGAAGCTTTGAATATGATGTCAAGCCGCATAGTTTCTATCTGTGCACATGGATGGAAAACGGACTCCCTGCACTGATCTGTATCATGGGATTTTTCCTACTGTATATCATAAGCGGAGCAAGTCTCTACGGGCGGATCGACTACAAGGATCCGAAGATTGCATTTACCGCAAGGATCGGGCTCGGGCTGTACATCGGCTGTATCGCTTACATGATCATATCCCTTGCAAATGACAGCAATGTCTGCACTTCGCCGGTGTTCTGGGCGGCTCTTGGGATATCGATGTCGGTATCGAAAATGAACCACTAACCCCGTCCCCCAGGGTCTCTTGTGGGCCATGGCGGGATTTGGTATAATCCCACTATGATTGAAATGATCCAGGAGCTGCTGGAGCGGCAGGGATATTTAAAGATCGAATCCAATGTCCCCTTTGTAAAACTGTATGTTCAGTATGAGATATCGTCTGCACGTGTGATACAGGTGCTTGACTGTATCGAAGAGGTTAGGCTGACGGTCGAACAGTATGAGGTTTTCTGTGAAAAGTCCAAAGAACATATCAGAGACAGGGGCTACGAAGATATAGACTTTCTCACTCTCGTGGTGACGCCGTGGATAAGCGAAGCCAAAAAATTCGCACTAAGCGACGATCATTGCTGGATAGTCAATTCGACCACAATGTCTGTGATCAGATATGATAATGAGCCGGATGATTTTTTCGGACTTAAGGAACTGATCGAGGCCGGATCATTTGCACAAACGGATGAAACTGAAGTATACTATGACGAGGAAAGATCACCGGCCCGGGAGTTTACTCCGGTAAATACCGCAATGGTGATAATAAACGTACTGGTCTTTTTCGTTTTGACCTTTTCGGGCTCGACGGAAGATATAGAGTTTATGCTAAGACACGGGGCAATGTATGTTCCGGCTGTTTTGGAGGACGGGCAGTATTACAGGTTCTTTACATGCATGTTCCTTCATTTCGGATTCATGCATCTTGCCGGAAATATGGTCGTACTGATGTTCCTCGGTGATAACGTGGAGCGTGCGGTGGGTAAGATCAAGTTTATTCTGATCTATATTCTCGGAGGCTTGTTCGGGAGCATAGGATCATTCGCATTTGCCATGTTCTATAATCCGGGAATAGTGTCGGCGGGAGCATCCGGTGCGATATTTGCGCTTATCGGCGCCCTGTTGTGGCTGGTCATCCGCAACAAGGGACAGCTTGAAGATATGACGACTCTTAAGATGTGCGTGCTGATCGCTTACGCGCTATATAACGGGATAACGTCGAAAAATGTGGATATGGCAGCACATCTGTTCGGACTTCTCGGCGGTTTTCTTGCTGCGATCGTCCTGTACAGAAAAGGAAGTGTCGATGTCCAAGGATAGGAGCATGATTTAATGAAGATCAACATATATTACGGAGGAAGAGGCATACTTGACGATCCCACTCTTTTCGTGATCGGTAAGATGACGGATGTTTTCAAGGAGCTGAACGTAAATGTCGAAAGGTTTCCTCTGTATGAACTGAGAAATCAGATCACGTCACTCCCCGCTTCGATAAATGAGGCTGACGGGATAGTACTTGCGACGACCGTGGAATGGTATGGGGTCGGAGGACTGATGACGCAGTTCCTTGACGCATGTTGGCTGTACGGCAACAAGGAAAAGATCAGCAAGACATACATGTTCCCGGTGGTAATGTCACTCTCCAGCGGAGAGAGGCAGGCGAAAACGAACCTGCAGGTGGCATGGGAGATACTTGGAGGACAGTCCTGCAGCGGGCTGTGCGGATATGTCGATGACATGACGAACTTTGAGCTTAACAGCGAGTATATCAAGATCATCGAAAAGAAGACCGAAAATCTGTACCGCACCATATCACAGAAGATGGTATCGCTTCCTTCGAGCAATCAGGCGGTCAAGGAGATAGTCGGAGGTTCCAAGAACATCCCTCTTACGCCGCAGGAGACGGAGCAGCTGTCCAAGTATGCATCCGATGAGCAATATGTTCAGCAGCAGAAAGAGGATATCCAGGAACTGTCATCATTGTTCAAGGGAATGCTCGAAAAGAAGGATGTTGACGTAAACAAGCAGTTCATCAGGGATTTTGAAGACAATTTTTCACCGGAAGGTGTGGTCAATGCATCATATAAGTTTATGATCGAGGATCGTAAGAAGCCGCTTATAGTTGAGATCGTTGATTCAAGACTCAAGTGTTATTACGGTAATCTGGATTCGCCGGATATACTTTGCAAGGTAAAGCCGGAGGTTCTTGAGCATATAATTGACGGACAGATGAGTTTTCAAAGGGCGTTCATGACCGGAGACATGCAGGTAAAGGGAGATTTCCGGATACTGCTGCTCCTCGATCAGGTATTTACGTTCCTCGGTCCGGAAGAATAACAAGGAGATAAAAGATGAAGAAAGACGACTGTATTTTCTGCAAACTTGCAAACGGGGACATTCCGACAAACACGATCTATGTGGATGATGATTTCAGGGTGATACTCGATGCGGCACCTGCTACACGCGGTCACTGCCTGATAATCCCGAAGCAGCACTTTGACAACCTGGAAAGCCTGGATGACGGGGTCGCTGCAAAGGTACTGCCTCTTGCAAAGAAGATGATGAAGCTCCTTAAGGAAAAACTTCACTGGGACGGATTCAATGTTGTGCAGAACAACGGAGAGCTTGCGGGGCAGACGGTTTTTCATTTTCATATGCATCTGATCCCGAGATATAAAAACGACGGACAGGATCTTAACATGAAACCAATCGGTTTATCCGAAGATGATATCAAAAACGTACTTACGGAAATAACACAATAATCAAAAAGGAGAAAAAAAATCAATGAGTACAAAAGTCACTTATGACTACAGCAAGGCAATGCAGTTCATCAGTCAGCAGGAGATCGACAGCATGTGCGATATCGTGGAGAATGCGAAGGATCTTCTTGTGTCAAAGAGCGGTGCGGGAAATGATTTTCTCGGATGGATCGATCTTCCCATCGATTACGACAAGGAAGAGTTCGACCGCATCAAGAAGGCAGCCGAAAAGATCAAGAGCGATTCGGATGTTCTGCTTGTAATAGGTATCGGCGGATCATATCTCGGTGCAAGGGCAGCGATAGAGTTCCTGCGTCACAGTTTTTACAACATGATCCCGAAGGACATGAGAAAGACTCCCGAGATCTATTTTGTCGGAAACAGCATCAGCAGCACATACATCAAGCATCTTATGGATGTTATCGGAGATCGTGATTTTTCAATCAATATGATCAGTAAGTCCGGAACGACGACCGAGCCCGCCATCGCATTCAGAGTGTTCAAGGAAATGCTCGAGAAAAAATACGGCAAGGCCGAGGCAGCAAAAAGGATATATGCAACAACGGACAAGGCAAGAGGATCTCTTAAGAATCTTGCAAACGAAGAAGGATACGAGAGCTTCGTAGTTCCCGATGATGTCGGTGGAAGATTTTCGGTACTGACAGCAGTAGGACTGCTTCCGATCGCGGTATCGGGTGCCGATATCGATAAGCTCATGGAAGGCGCTCAGGCAGAAAGAGACATTGCGCTTACGGCTCCTTTCGAAGAAAACGACGCACTCAAGTATGCGGCTATTAGAAACATCCTTCTGAGAAAAGGTAAGCAGATAGAGATCATGGCCAATTATGAGCCTTCAGTGCACTTTATTTCAGAGTGGTGGAAGCAGTTGTACGGTGAGTCAGAAGGAAAGGATCAGAAGGGTATCTTCCCTGCGAGCGTTGATCTTACGACAGACCTTCATTCGATGGGTCAGTTCATCCAGGACGGTTCCAGAAACATATTTGAGACTGTCATCAATATTGAGACATCACGCGAGACTGTAACGCTCGGCCGCGAGGAAACGGATCTTGACGGGCTTAACTATCTTGCAGGCAAGACGGTTGATTTTGTCAACAAGAGTGCCATGAACGGAACGATACTTGCACATACCGACGGAAATGTTCCGAACACCGTCATTGGCGTTCCTGAGGTAAATGAATTCTATCTCGGACAGCTGTTCTACTTCTTTGAGTTTGCATGCGGCGTGAGCGGATACACACTCGGAGTCAATCCGTTCAACCAGCCCGGTGTTGAGAGCTACAAAAAGAACATGTTCGCACTGCTCGGAAAGCCCGGCTATGAGGAGCAGAGAGAGGCACTTCTTTCAAGACTGTAATGAAGACAATAATACTAACCGGCGGAGGTACCGCCGGGCATGTAACGCCGAATATCGCACTCATACCCGCGCTTAAGACAGCGGACTACGATATTCACTATATAGGATCATATGAGGGGATGGAGAAAGCACTGATAGAGGACTACTCCATCCCCTATCATGGTATAGCCACGGGAAAGCTGCGCAGGTATTTTTCGTGGAAGAACTTCTCGGATCCGTTTCGGGTCGTCAAAGGTTTCTTTGAAGCAAAACGTCTCATAAAAGAACTGCAGCCCTCCATTGTATTTTCAAAGGGAGGCTTTGTTTCCGTTCCCGTTGTATGGGCAGCCCATAAAAATCATGTGCCCGTGATAATTCATGAGTCGGACATGACACCGGGGCTTGCAAACAAACTGAGCTTTTCGTCGGCAACTAAGATCTGCTGCAATTTTCCCGAGACACTTGAAGTACTTCCGGCAGATAAGGCTGTACTTACGGGCTCTCCCATAAGAGCTGAGCTCATGCTGGGGGACGCAGGAAAAGCCGAAGAGATATGCGGCTTTGAAGATCCGGAAAAACCTGTGGTGATGGTCGTAGGAGGAAGCCTCGGGGCCGCTTCGGTGAACGATATCATCAGAAAGATACTTCCGCGCCTTACAGAAAAGTTCAATGTTCTTCATCTGTGCGGAAAAGGAAAGACGGACGAAACTCTTTCAGGGACAAAAGGCTATTTTCAGATGGAATATGCCAAGGATGAGATGAAGGATCTGTTCGCGCTTTCAGATGTTGTGGTATCCCGCGCAGGTGCCAATGCGATATGCGAACTGCTCGCACTCCACAAGCCCAACCTTCTCATCCCGCTTCCCGCATCCGCATCAAGAGGAGACCAGCTCCTTAATGCCGAGTCCTTCAGAAAACAGGGCTTTTCACTCGTGCTCGATGAGGATAAGGACCTTACAGAGGACAGTCTGTACGAGGGTATATGCAGGCTTTATGATGAGCGTGAATCATTCCGTAAGGTCATGCTGAAGAGTGATCAGATTAACGCAGTCTCAACCATAGTTAAGCTTATAGAAGAAACCGGTCTGAAATAAAGTGCCAATAACAATACTGTACGAAGACAGATGGATAATAGTCGCGCAAAAACCCGCCGGCCTTGCAACACAGACTGCAAAGGTGAGCGAGCCCGATTGTATCAGTCTGCTCAAAGAACATATCAGAAAAACCGATCCCGGCGCAAAATCCGAACCTTATATTGGAGTGATCCACAGGCTTGATCAGCCCGTGGAAGGTCTTCTCGTGTTCGCAAAAGATAAAAAGACTGCGGCATCGCTGTCCGATCAGGTAAGATCAGATCTTATGAACAAATATTATCTCGCGCTCGTTGAGGGAATTGTTAACTGTCCGCAGGAAACCACGCTTACGAACTATATATACAAAGATCCCAAAATATCTAAGGCCGTGATCGCAGATGATAAGGAGAAAACTGCCGGAGTGGATCTTCGCGAGGCGTCGCTCATATACAAGACGGAGAAGATCCTGGAGAGTGAGAACAAGACAATACTCTCCATAAGGCTCATAACGGGACGATTTCACCAGATCAGAGCCCAGATGGCGCACATGGGCCATCCGATCGTTGGGGACAGAAAATACGGATCTTCGCAGCCATATCCGAAGGGCATCGCTCTTGTTGCCAACAGGCTTGAATTCATACATCCCCGATCAGGTGAAAAAGTTGAAAAAGCCGTTGACTTTTCCTTCTTCCTTTGATAACATATACAAGTCGCCGGACGGTGACATTTATTGCGCGAGTGGCTCAGTTGGTGGAGCGCGACCTTGCCAAGG
>CADCPL010000241.1 GCA_902803305.1 uncultured Lachnospiraceae bacterium | reverse complement strand
TTTTCGGACTTTTTTAGTCCCGTAGTACTGGCTCTTACAGTCATCTGTTTTCTGATCATGAATGATACCGGAACAACTGCGGCTCTTTGCTGGCTTGCAGTTGTTTTTTCGGTATCATTTTTTATGAGACCGTTCATTCCGGGAAAGAGCATGAAGTATCCGGATGCAGGATTCGGAATATGCTTCGGTGCGGGGCTTTTTCTGTGCTTTTTTACAACGTGGACGGTGTGCGCGGTGTTCGGTCTTGAATACGGAAGATTACCTGCTTATGTCTGTGTGGCAACTTTTGCGGTGGCAGGAATACTTATCAGGCTGTTCGGAAGCAGGGAGCCTTATGTTACGTATCCGGAGTTTAAGAAATTCCTTGGCGGATTTGCTTTGTTTGCGGTTGTCTTTCTTTTCTGGTTCTGGGTGATCGGATTCAATCCGCTGGTAGATCCCGGAACGGAAAACTACATGGATTTCGGGTTCATGCAGACGATCTACAGACAGAAGGCAGCCGTACCCGATGATATCTGGTTTGCCGGGACAAAGCTTAATTACTATTATCTCGGACAGTCGGCTTCGGTGTTCATGTGCCTGCTTTCCGGAACGACTCCCGAATTCGGTTATAATATGATGCTCGCAACATTCTCCGGAATGGTATTCGTGATGGTATATGAACTCGTGTATGCCCTGTCCTCTGCGCTCATTGGAAGAAACTGCCGGGCCCCGAAAACCTTTGCCGGATTGATATCTGCTGCATTTGCTGCATTCGGAGCCAATCCGCACTGGATACTGTATGGCATCATCGAACCTGCGGCAAGCCGCCTGTTTGGTACCGAGAGCGCTTACTGGTTCTCGGATCCCACGACGTATATCAGTATTGACCTTGGGGATCTTGATAACGGAAAAAACGAATTTCCCGCGTACTCCGTGATACTCGGAGATCTTCATGCGCACGTCATAAATCTGATATTTGTTCTTCCTCTTATCGCAATTCTTTTTGATCATGTTCTTACGAAAAAGGATGAAAAGAACAGGCTTTCAGGCATATACTCGCTTACGCTCATTTCAATGCTGCTGGGATATTATAAAGGGGCCAATTATTGGGATTTTGCGATCTACTTCGTGATCACGGGTGCAGTGATCGTGTTTACCGATATACACAGATCCGGGTTTAGGATCGGGACTTTCGTACAGATACTCATCAAGGCGGTTTATGTGACTGCTGTATCGTTTGTTGTCATCATTCCTTTTACACTCGGCTTTATAAAGATGGAATCGGGAGTCGGGATCTGCGACACGCACAGTCCTCTTTTCAAGCTTGCCGTGCTGTGGCTTCCGGCATTCGTTATCTCAACAGGGCTTCTTATATGCATCAATTCGAAGTACGGAAAAAGCATATTCGAAGGCGGACCGATACGCAGCGCGGTTAATGCATTGATACTGTGTACCATGGGTCTTGTCATAACACCCGAGGTTGTTTACGTCAAAGATATATACGGCCAGGGCAACCAAAGGTTCAACACGATGTTCAAGCTGACATATCAGGCATTTATACTCTTTGCGATAATAACGGGGATCGCTCTTGCCGTGTCAGTATGGAGAACATCGACTGAGCGCGGGATGATCTTCCCTGCCGTTTCTGCCGCTTTGCTTACGTTTTTCTGTGTGGTTTCTGTCGGCTATTGCAAGGAAGCGGTATCAGACTGGTATGGAGATGTGACTGATGCGGGCCGAAGGAGGGGGATATCTTCCCTTGCCGGGCTTTATGATGACAGTGTATACGGCTTTGAGATGACGGCGGCAGACTGCCTGATGGAAGACGACAGAAAGAATGTAAACATAATAGAGGCAGCGGGGAACAGTTACACTCATGAGAGCGCACTGTCGGTCTATTCCGGAACGTGTACGCCGGTGGGATGGTATGTTCACGAGTGGATGTGGCACAATGATCCGGATCCCGTTAAAGAACGTGCGGATGAAGTGGCGTATTTTTACTGCGCGGGGGATGAAGGATTCTGCAGGCAGTACATAAAGGATCATAACATCGATTATGTTTTTGTCGGACCTGCGGAGGTGTGCAAATATCCCGTTAACAGAAACGGTTTTTGGAGGCTTGGTGATGTATGCACCGAGACGATCTGGCAGGATTGTGATCTGGCGCTCATAAAGATAGATCCTTCAAAACTGTGACACCTACTGTATAAATTCGACGAAATGTGATAAAATTACCCGGAGGGTATCTTCATCTTGGAGGGTTTATGAAGAGGTGTTACGTCGCACAGGCTGAGGATAAGATCGGAACAAAAGCGTATCCTCATGTGCTTGAACAACTGAAAGAAAACGGCGAGCTCATATCACCGTCGCTTGTTATATTCTCTTCCGACAATGCCAACTTCGGCTGGTATTCGCGTATGCTGTCCAATTCATTTCCTGCGGCTACAGTTCTCGGCATGACATCCAATGTAATGTACAGTCCGCTTGGCGTTATAAGAAACGGTCTTTCCGTAATGGCGGTGACCGAAGGGATATCGGTATCTTCCGGTGTCCTGTTTGAAGTATCAAGATATCCCTCGCGTTCTTCGGATTCCATAATCCGGGCGCTTGAAAATATAGAGCATGAGAACACGGTATGTCTTGAATTCAATGCTTCCGTAGACAGCTGTGAGGAGATAATAATGGATACGTTCCATGAATGTATGGGCGATTCTGAGGTTCGGCTCTGCGGGTGTACCGCGGCGGCAGCAGAGAATCCGGACAGACCTTCGGCCGTATCGCTTAACGGGATCGTCTATATGGATGCGTGTGTATTTGCGATGATCCATAACGAGACCGGGAGGATAGGGATAATCAAAGAGAACATGTTCAGGATGACGGGACATTTCTTTGTTGCCACGGATGTTGATTGTGATGCCAGAAAGGTATATGAATTCGATCATAAAACAGCCACGTCAGCGGTCGCCAATGCGCTTACGGTGCCTGAGGATGAGCTTGCGGCCAATTCGTTCTTTCATCCTGTGGGAAGACTGGAAAATGATGATCTCGGGATCATAGCCGTAAGAGATCAGTCTGAAGACGGCAGTATGAGATTTTTCTCCAGGATTTATAACCAGACAAGGGTGGTACTTCTTGATCCGATCGATCCGGTGGAGCGAGTTTGGGATGATACCTCCGTAAGAGTCCATGAGATCGTTCCAAACCCGTCATTTTGTTTCGTGATCAATTGCTATCTGCGAACGAAGTATTTTATCGAACATGACAAGATGGGGGATTACAACAGAACACTGACATCGTATTATCCCGATTATATAGGGGTTTCCGGTTACGGGGAGCAGTCCGATTTCAGACATTTGAACCAGACGATGTTCATGATCGCTTTTGAATGACAGGGTACATTAAATGAGACGATACAATGACGGAATGATATATACGGATGATAAGTGCGTGGCCTGCAACCGCTGTGTCCACGTGTGCCCTGCCGTCGGTGCCAACGTTACCGCAAATGATGAAGGCAGGATCAGCATAGACGTTTCCGATAAGAACTGTATTCACTGCGGAAGATGCATCAAAGAATGTATCCATGGAGCAAGGCAGTATAAGGACAGTTTGACTGAGATGCTACATGATCTGAAGAGAGGTACACAGATCTCGGTAATTGTTGATCCGACGTTTATCGTAGCGTATGGTGAGAAGATTGCCGGACAGGTATTCGGATATCTGCGTTCGCTTGGAGTGAAGAATATCCTGGACGGATCGATCGGCGGTGAGATAAGCGTATATTATCATGCCAAGTATCTTAGAGAGAATATCGATGAAAACGGCAGGAACGACCGCTTTTTCGCACACACATGCCCCGGCTTTTCCAATTACGTATCCAGATATGTTCCCGGTGCCATGAGCAAGTTCATTCCGGTTCAACTTCCCAATGTTTGTGCAGCCATATATTATCGTAAGTATAAAGAGATAAACGGAAGGTTTGCGTTGTTGTCTCCGTGTACGGCTATTTATGATGAGTTCAGTTCATACAATTCCGGTCGGAATATCAATTATCTGATAGGCTTTTCCACTTTGTTCGAGCATATAGGAGACAGGGATATATCGGTCTTTGATTCATCCTTTGATGAAAAATGTGACGGCATGGGATCCATCATATGTGAGAACGATGCATTTTCATATGCCGTATCCAGATTCCTGTCACCGCGGCTGATGTTCAAATCACGAGCGGGGCTTGATGCAAAGATGGGAAGAGTTCTCCGCAACATGGGCAGGCTTGAAGATACGGGACATCCCACGCTGATGACCATGGAAATGTGCAACACCGGATGTATAGACGGACCTGCCATCGGAAGCGGATCTGTTGATATGGTCAGCTCCATCGAGCGATATATCAGCGGGTATCATAGGGCGATGAGCGGACAGGATGACGGAAACGCATCCCCCGATGAACGTTTTGCAAGGCTTGAAGAAAAGTTCTCATTTCTTAAAACCTTTGATTTTGAGTGGGAGGGCGAAGAGGATTATCATCAGAAATGCTCGGTCCCGGAAAACGTTGTAGAAGAGATATTTGAATCCATGCATAAGACAACGGATATCAAGAAATCACTTAACTGTCAGGCTTGCGGATATGCAAGCTGCTATGAGATGGCATGCGCCATCGCCAACGGTTATTCAAGGATCGAAGACTGTGTTCACTATCTCAATGATGAGATGAAGAATCAGCTCGAGATCGATTCGCTTACGGGACTGTTAAATCAGAGAGGCTTTCACAAGGCAGCCACCAGACTGGTCAGAGAGGAGCCGGATAAGAGATTTCTCGTGGTTGTCGGAGACATCAACGGTCTGGGAGGTATCAACGACCTTTATGCCAATACGGGCGGAGATCTTGTGATCAAATATATTGCCAAGTCTTTGGAGGAATTCTCATACAAGAGAGGGATATGTGCCAGACTGGGCTCCGGTGTGTTCGCGTGTATATTCGAGAATACGGATGAAAATCTTGACAGATTCAGGAAAGACACGCAGCTGTCCATTTCGCATATGGGGATGGAATATCCGCTTTCGATAAAGTTCGGTATATATGAGCTCATAGACCGCTCCATCACGATCGGACGCGCTGTGCTTTATGCCACATATGCTTTCAGAACGACCAATGACAAAAGCAGGAACACATACATATTCTATACCGAGGAAATGTCAAGGAGCATGTATGTGGAAGCCGAAGTGACTCAGAAGATGAAGAAGGCTAAGGATAACGGAGAGTTTGTCCTGTATCTTCAGCCTAAATATGATCACAATACAGGCAGGATGGTAGGAGCCGAGGCGCTTTCGAGATGGGTAAGAGATGGCGGAGACATAGTAAGTCCCGGCGTCTTCATTCCGGTTTTTGAGAAGAACGGTTTCATAACCGAACTTGACAGGTACGTTTGGGAAAACTCATTCCGGACGGTAACGAGGTGGCTTGACAGCGGATTGGCTGCAGTTCCGGTTTCCGTCAACATTTCAAGGCTCAGCCTGAACGATGACAGCGCCGTGACGGCGATCGAGACACTGACCAGGCAGTATCCGACAGCCGGAGAGTATATACAGTTTGAGATAACGGAAAGCGCATGCGTGGGCGACAATAATGAGGTCTTTGGAAGACTTCAGAAGATAAGGGATATGGGCTTTAAGGTCAACATGGATGACTTTGGGAGCGGTTATTCGTCCCTCAACCTCTTAAAAGATGCACCCATAGACATAGTGAAGCTTGATATGGGATTTCTTCGCGGAGAAGAAAACAAGGATAAGGGCAAGATCATAATCTCTCACGTTGTAAATATGACACGACAGCTCGGATGCGATATCGTGGCAGAGGGCGTTGAGACAAAGGAGCAGGCAGATATGCTGTGCGAAATGGGGTGCAATGTCATACAGGGATTTTACTATGCAAGACCCATGCCTGAGGAGGAGTTCGTAAATCTGTTATAACGCATGAACAGGACTGCTTGGGAGCGATCGTATCGCTCCCTTGTTTATTTACAAAAAAAGAAATTATGATAGAATATACTATGTATGTTCGGATATTGAAAGTCGCAAATAACATGAAACATTACTACACGACAATCCTATTATCTTTTGCGCTTCTTTGCATGCCGGTTTTGTGCGGATGCAAGGAACAGCAGGTTGAAAAGAGCAGTTTCGGTCAGGTGGATGTTTTTTCTGACGGAGATGTACTTGTTGATGATGTTAACGGCGAGTCCGAACCGGAGACGGAAATATCCGAAGAACAGCTGCTCACATCCGACAGACCGATCAAGACTTCTTCGAAACTGGACGTGGATTCACTTCCGGCGGAAGTTACCAAAATGATCGGACTATGCGATGCGATCAATATGTCATGTGTTGAACTGCAGAGTGCATACAATTCAAGCGATACGGACTTTGTATGGCATTGTGTGCATATGTATGTCGCAAACTGCAGAGATGAAGAAATGGGTTTTATTAAAGTCGGGGACTGTTATGAAGCAGACCCCAAGATAGTAAACGCCGTTATATATGCAATGTTCGGAAAACTCGGATCGATACCGAAGGTTTCGGGAAGCGCGTTTGATAATTTAGGCGGAGATACCCATGTAAAGATCAGTAACGGACTTAAGTATCAGTTTTCGATCGGAGACCGGGGAATGTCGATCCCACAGGTCAGAAACGCAACAGAGTATTCCGACGGATCGCTGGAAATGGAAGTCGCACTTGTCAACAGTGAGACTGAAGAGGAAACGGTCAGCTTCATCTATACGATGAGAGCCAATACGAGAGATACGACAACAGGAGCGTTGTTCGCGTATGAGATAACCGGAGCCAGACCCGCAGACCGTGCAACTTCAGACAAGATAGAGGGTATGCCGTTCCTCGTTCCGGTAATGCAGGTGTACGGTTATGACGCATATGATATGGATGATCCGAAGCATGCACAGGTAGAGGAAGTGCTCTACTACGGCTCGTTCAAGGAGCACGTGCCCGGTGTTGATGAAATTAATGCACGTATATCGCATGAGATACTGGAATACGCAAACGCCCCTGTCGATGAATCTTCCTGGCATGAGGTGTGTTCGTATCCTCTGACAACGGATCAATACGTACAGGTTGCGATCACATTTGCCACTTATCCGCAGGACACAGCAGGTCCGGATATCAGATGCTACAACTACGACAAGAAGAAGACGAGGGCTATGGATATAAATGATGCTCTGGAACTTATCGAGTCATCGGAAGAAGCATTAATGAGCAGGATAGGACAGTTGGCAGGCGGCGGATCGTCTGCTGACATAAAAGGATTCATCGTAAGACGTGACGGATCTGTTGATTTCTTCTGCATGATAAGGGATGAAGGAACTGAAAAAAAACTCGCGGCATATAACAGCGGGGCTGATGAACTGAGGGTTATTTCTGACGGCGAGGACGTGCTGCCGGAAGATGAGACGGATGATATGAAGCCGGAACTTACACACGGACGGAAGGACTAAGGATCAAATGTCCGCAAATAATAACAGGATCGGAAAGGATTTTGAAAGAGCCTTTTCCGAGGGAATGGAGAATAACGACTGGTCGAGACTGAATGACGTCATAGTCAAAAGTGTTGATAACTTTCTTGACGATGTCGGAGACAGGATGAATGATGCCATCGCAGGCTCCACACAGACGGCACAGAGACAGAAAGTCCTCAAGGAGGAACGCCGGCGTGTCAGGGAGCAGATGGAGAGAGAGCGGCAGGAGCGTGAGGCTGCAAGACTTGCACGCAGAAACGGCAGAAGAAAAACAGCCGTGGCATCCTCTTCCGGAGTAAAGACTACCGAACTGGGATTTCCTTATACGGATGTCGGAAGCGGATCATCGATCGCGAGATGTCTTGTCGGCGGTATAGGACTCGGTATTACTGCGGCATACTCGATAACGGGTCTGCTTGCAGGGGCGATATCCGGTACCGTGACGGGGATGGGCGTATTTTTTTCGCTCGCATTCATGTCTGCTTTCGGACTTGTTCTCGGCAGGGGGATAAGGCAGCAGAAGATGTCAAGAGTTGCTGCGCGTTATGCGCAGGTCATAGGAAAGAGACAGTATATAGATATCAAGACGCTGGCACTGCTTCTTAACAAGAGTGAGAAAAAAGTGGTACGCGAAATTCGAAAGCTTCTTGATATAGGCTACTTTCCTCAGGGACACCTTGACCAGCGCCAGACCACTCTTATTTTGACGGATGAGGTTTTCTCCCATTATCTGGAACTTGAATCTAAAGATTATACCGGAGATATTATAGATACGACCGCAAGGTCGGAGGATGAGCTGGAATTCCCGACATTGTCGCCGCAGGAATCCGCCGAACTGTCCGGGATGATCAGGGAAGGTCAGGACTATATCAGAAAGTTTGGCGAACTGAACCGTGATATTCCCGGCGTTGAGATCTCTGCCAAGCTTGACAGGCTTGAAGGACTTCTTAAGGAGATATTTGTAGGCGTAAGGGAGCATCCGGATCAGATGTCACGGATACATGAACTGATGGATTATTACCTGCCCACATCTGAAAAACTTGTAAGGGCATATAAAGAATATGACAGAGTGAGTGAGCCGGGGCCCGATATCATATCAGCCAAGAAGGATATCGAGAAAACACTTGATACGATAGGTGATGCGCTCGGCAAACTGCTGAATAAATTATTTAAGGATTCTGTCCTTGATGTAACTACCGATGCTCAGGTGCTGCAGACCATTCTTGCACAGAAAGGACTCTCGAGCGGGATAAGGGACAGCGTGAAAGGAGAACATGATGAGTGAAGTGATTGACGCAAATGAATTGGATCTTGATCTTATGCAGATACCGGAGAGTACTGAGATAGCAGAGACCAAGACAGAGGATCTGTCGCCGGAGGACCGGGAAAAAGTCGAGCAGTTCATGCAGGCGATCGATATAAAGGATTCACAGCTCGTATTGCAATACGGAGCTGCCGCGCAGAAGAACGTTGCCGAGTTTTCCGAGGGAGCGCTGAGGAGCGTGAAGACAAAAGATATGGGAGAGATCGGTTCCATGCTCTCGGGAGTTGTCACGGAGCTGAAAGGCTTCTCGGTAGAAGAACAGAAGGGCGGATTGTTCGGGCTCTTCAAAAAGGGATCAAACCAGATCACTTCGCTCAAGGCAAAATACGATAAAGCGGAAGTGAACGTCAACAAGATATGTAAAGCCATGGAAGGACACCAGCAGGTGCTTTTGAAAGATGTGGCGATGCTTGACAAGATGTACGATGAGAATCTTGAGTATTTCAAGCAGCTCAGCCTGTATATCATAGCCGGCAAGAACAAGCTTGAGGAAGCCAAGAGTGTTGAACTTCCAAGACTTCTTGCCAAGGCGGAGGAAACGGGTCTTCAGGAGGATTCTCAGGCGGCAAGGGATTATGCGTCGATGATCGAACGCTTTGAGAAGAAGATATATGATCTTGAACTTACGAGAAATATTTCGATGCAGATGGCTCCGCAGATACGTCTGATACAGAGCAACGATACGATAATGGCCGAAAAGATACAATCCACGCTCGTTAACACGATACCGCTGTGGAAGAGCCAGATGGTCATAGCCATCGGACTGGATCATTCGGCAGATGCTGCCAAGGCGCAGAGAGAAGTAACGGATATGACGAATGAGCTTCTCAAGAAGAATGCGGAAGCACTCAAGATGGCATCGATCGAATCCGCAAAGGAAAGCGAGAGAGGCATAGTGGATATTGAGACGCTGACAACGACCAATCAGATGCTTATTGAGACCTTTGATGAAGTCATGCAGATACAGGCGGACGGAAGAGCCAAGAGACATGCAGCCGAGACGGAACTTCTGCGCATAGAGACCGAGATGAAAGACAAAATCCTGGAGATCAGCAAGGAAAGCCTGAAAGTTGATTAGTTCTATTGCTTTTGATTATTGTGCTCTTATTGTAGAGACGCTGATAGTCATCTCGATCACAGTCAGAAGGATGACAAGAGGACGGGTTAACAGATGGGCCCTCCTTCTTATCAGCGACATAATACTGACAACTATAGCCGATATAGGGGATCAGATGCTGGAAAAGCTCGGTCCGGGTAATACCGTCTGGAAGTATATCGCGAATGCGTTCAGTCTGTGGGGGACCTGTACAACCTCCGTTTTATTCTGCGGGTATCTTTTTGCGATGGTTGGTATATGGTACAAGATCAGGGAAAGAAGACTGCTGGCATGCAGTTATACCGTTCCGGTTGTACTCATAACGCTGCTTATCTTTGTCGTCAACCCCTTTACCAGGGTGATCTACTATATAAATGAGGACGGCTTCTATCAGAGAGGTCCGTTCTTTTATACACTGTATGCGCTTTCGTATATGTACATACTTGTGGGATACTGGCAGGTCATAAAGTACAGAAGACTGCTTGGCAGCATAAAACTGTTCAGTGTCTTCATGGTATTTGCGCTTAACGTTCTGGCCAGCGTTATTCAGGCACTGAAGCCGCAATACTGCGTTCAGATGTTCTTTACTTCTTCATCGTTTCTTATGATGGTGCTCGGGATACAGTCTCCGGAAGAGAGGATGCACGGTTCCACGGGACTCTTCTCGATGAACGCTTATGTTCAGGATATCAATAAATACAAGGTTATCGAAGCACCTGTGGGAGTGACTCTTTCGGTGATGACCAATTATGATTCACTGATCGAGATGCTCGGATTTTTCAGCGTTCAGCATATAATTTATGATATCGCGAGAAGACTGGAAACGTGGGCTAAAACGGACAGGGTGGATGCCGATCTGTATTATCTCGGAGGCGGAAGGTTTGCCGCCATAGTCGACGAGAGATACAAGGATAATATGCTGCCGATCTCCCAGCGTATCAATTCGATCATGACTTCCGAGGTGGAAGTGGGGGAGATGACGGTAAGGGTCATGAATAATGTGTGCTTTATCGCTTTTCCGGGCGATATAGATGATCCCGATTTCCTGGTTGCCTTTGACGGAAGGCTTGAAAGTGAGCCGTACAGCGGGGAACTCCGTTATGCGGAAAAGCTTTTCAACAAGAAGCGTTTCGAACTGCGGCGTGATATTTCACGTATCATTGACAGAGCGTTTTCGGAGAAGTTGTTCGCCATCCATTTCCAACCGGTCTATTCGATAAAGGATAAAAGATTTGTAAGAGCCGAGGCTTTCCTTCGGCTGAACGATCCGGATTTCGGGCAGATAAAACCGGACCTTCTCATAAGCGAGGCGGAAAAGATCCATTCCATTCATGCCATCACCGCTTTTGTAATAGAAGAAGTGTGCAGGTTCATTTCGATGCCTGATTATCTTCTTATGGGATTTGAATATATTGAGATCAATCTGTCGCCCGTGCAATGCATGTGGAGCGATCTGCTTAACGTACTGTTGTCTACTCTTCGAAACTATAATGTTCTCCCGAAAAGTATATGCTTTAATATCACCGACGTAGAGAATCAGGAGATGTTTGAAAAGATGCTCGATAATATAAATGCTCTTTCTCAGGTCGGCTTTAATGTGTTTATGGATGATTTCGGAGCCGGCATTTTTGAGGTTGAGAGGATAGCAAGAATGCCGCTTTCCGGTATCAAGCTCGACCGGGCATTCGTTAAGGAAGGGCTTGAAAGTGATGATCAGTCGGTCTTCGAAGGAAGCCTTCGCATGATCGGAGATCTCGGTCTTGATGCGGTCGCCGTCGGAGTGGAAAATAAGGCAATGGAAAGCCGCCTCATGGAACTTGATTGTAACTACCTGCAGGGATACTATTATTGTATGCCGCTTGAAAAGAAAGAACTCATAAGATTCATTCTTATGGGGTAGGGACAGGGTATGAGTACAGATATAGCAACATATGATTATTGTGCGATCGTACTGCTCTTTATAGTTGTTATCTATAATTTTCGCAGGAGCGTTCACGGAACGTACAGAGCAAAGATAATGACGCTTATCGTTGTATGTACGATAGCGGCTTCGGTATGTGATGCCACAAGAGTCAGGTTTGCGGGCCTTGATGGGGTATCTGATTTCAGGTTTCTTAACATCAATGCGATCTATCTGCTCCTTCTCACGATCATACCGCCGTTGTTTCTGCTGTATATCATAGCGGCAACGGACATGTGGCACAAGCTTGAAAAGTTCAAAGCAGGGACGGTCATATGCGCCATTCCGATGATGATATATATCCCGGTTTTTGTCATCAATTATTTCTACCCGGTCGCATTTGAGGTGGGACCCGGCAAGATGCTTATTAAACACTGGGGATATTATTATTCGTATGTTACCTTCCTGCTGTATATATTCATTTCGGCGCTTTTCATCAGGATGTATGTAAGACCGGTGGATAAGAGAAGAGCTCATATCCTGACGGTACCGGTCGTTATCGTTTTGGTAGGGATGATTATAAGCATGATCGCTTACGGGCATAATATAATATGCTTTACCATCTCCCTTTGCATTCTCCTTCTGATACTGATCAACAAGAGGGTGGAAGACTCCGTGGACATGGCTACCGGCATGCATACATACAAGGTATTTGCCGAGGATATGAACACCAATTTCAAAACGGGCAAACAGATGGAGATCATCCTGCTGAACATAGTGAATTTTCAATATGCACTCAGGATCGTGGGATATGATTCTATGCTGGGAATGATGGCTCCGATGTCATCGGAGATACTTCGTATAATGAAGAGGTATCATGCCCAGTTCATGTGTTATTACAACGGGGACGGAAAGTTCGCGATAGAGCTGTCGAGAAAGCATTTCGATTTTGCGCATGAGATAGCCGAAGAGATCGCAAGATCGATAAGACAGAACATACGTCTGGAGGTTGCCGATTTTGAACTTGATATAAATACATGCCTTGTGAACTGTCCGTCGGATATTTCCGATGTTGATTCGCTGTTCATGCTCATTACCGATCTTGATCTTGCGGACAACGAAAGAAGAGTCCTTTCGGCGTCCAGCATCACGGACACGAAAGAGTTCAAGATGAAAAAGGAAATGGCAACGATCATTGACAGGGCGCTTACCAATCATTATTTCTCGGTTTTTTATCAGCCGATCTACGACACGAAGACAAAGAGTTTCAATTCGGCGGAGGCTCTTATCAGATTGAGGGATCCGAAGTACGGATATATCTCACCGACGCTTTTTATCCCGCTGGCGGAAAAGAGCGGAGCCATCCATGCCATCGGAAGCTTTGTCCTCGAGGAAGTCATAAAGTTCATTGCCACGCCTGAATTTAATGATCTCGGAGTGGATTACATAGAGATCAATCTTTCCGTCATGCAGTGTCTGCGCAGTGATCTTGCGGACGAGATAATAAGTCTGGCGCGAAAATACAGGGTCGCCCCGGCCAGGATCAATCTCGAGATAACGGAGACCGCCAGCGGATATTCACAGTCAAAACTGTACTCGAACATCATGGCATTGTCGGAATACGGATTTTCGATATCTCTTGATGATTTCGGAACAGGTTATTCGAACCTTATGAGGATAGCTTCGCTTCCGCTTGATATTGTTAAGCTTGACCGTGTGTTCGTGCTCATGGAAGAGGAAGGCGGAAATCATGTTATCATCAGGAATCTCATAGAAATGCTCAAGAATATGAAACTCAAGGTTCTTGTTGAAGGTGTGGAGACTGAGGAAATGGTGGATTCGTTCATCGGTCTCGGAGCGGATGAGATACAGGGATTTTACTTTTCGCGCCCGCTTACCAAAACCGCGTATATACGCTTTTTGAAAGAAAAAAAGCCGGCCTGAATCATTAGTTGTTGGAAAATCATGCATTTTCTGCTATAATTAGACAGAATGTTTTGTTGACAGAGGAGGAGACAAAATGCTAGCGACATTAATTCCATTATTTGATGAGAATACTGCTGTTTGCGCATATTCACTTTTTGCACAGAAGCAGAATTTTCTTCTTAATCCAAGCATGCTTGGGACCGGATCACTTGATGGCGCCGGAACGATACTGGGGTTGGAAGTAGTAGAGAGTCTTGGAGCCGGAACACTTGCTGATAATCAGGAAGTGTTTGTTGAGCTGTCCAAGATATCGATGTTCTCTCCGATCGAAGAGAACTGCTCATTGCCGCATGATAAGGTTGTTCTGCTGTTCGATCATTCGATCCCGGCAGAGACAATGTATATCAAGAGACTGCAGCAGCTTAAGTTCATGGGATATAAACTGGCGATCAGGAACCTTGCCATAGAGCAGTTCCAGGAATATGCCCCGATACTCAGCCTTCTTGATTATATAATGCTTGATTACAAGAAGATCAATATGACGGCTGCCCAGAATTTCTTTTCCAAGGTTTATCCGGGAATAAAGCTCATCGCTGTCAATGTTGATTCGCTCGAGGACTTTGAAGAGCTTTCCAAGGGAAAGGCATATTCACTGTATGAAGGGGATTTCTACAGACTGCCCATCACAAAAGGAACGACTAAAGTCGCACCCCTTAAGGTCAACTATATAGAACTGCTCAAGATAGTCAACAATCCCGACTTTGAACTGACAAAGGCAGCCGATATCATCGGAAGAGATACAGCGCTTGTAATAGAACTTCTTCGCATGGTCAACCATATGGCTGTCAATTCCGAGATCACATCGATCAGACATGCGGCAGCCATGCTCGGACAGAAGGAACTGAAGAAGTGGATCAATGCGGTAGTATCGCATCAGCTGTGTGCGGACAAGCCCAATGAGATCACAAGACTTTCGCTTCTGCGTGCCAAGTTTGCGGAGAATCTCGCACCGGTATTTGAGATGGCTTCATTATCGAACGAACTGTTCCTTATGGGTCTGTTCTCGGTACTTGATATAATCCTTGATAAGCCGATGAAAGAAGCACTTGCGATGGTCAACGTATCCAAAGAGATCACCGAAGCCCTTGTGAACAAGACAGGTGATCTGGCTCGTATACTTGACTTTATCGAGCGTTACGAGACGGCTTCATGGTCGGAACTTTCTCGCCAGATGATCGTGTATGAGATCAAGGAAGGTCCTGTATATGACGCATACGTTGATGCACTTGCATGGTACAGAGATCTGTTTGGATCCGAAGACGAGAAGAAGTGACGGAGTATAGGACAGCCGGATTATGATGGGGTATGAGATAACGTCAATCGAAGATAATTGGATCTTTATCAAACACGATTATCGGGATGAACTGGACGGATTTATCATGCTGATGAAAAGCATAGAAGGGGAGCTGAGCGGCAGGATCATCCAGATGGATGGAGAGGATATCCAGTACACGATCCAGAATGATCCGTACGGACTTATCTTCAGATGGGATGTACAGTCCGGGACAGCAGTTATCGTTCCCGATTCCGAGAATATAGACGCAGTGGTAAAGATGCTCGAATCTCATTTCGACAGGCTGAACAATTGATAACAGGCCCCTTCGCTCGCGGAGGGGCTTTATTTTTGGATATGAATGACAGTTATGCAGACATAATCGTAGATATCTCGCATGAGAATCTCGACCGCACATTTCAATACAGGATCCCGTCCGAACTTGCAAAAAGCGTTTCGGTCGGCAGCCGGGTGATGATCCCGTTCGGAAAGTCCGACAGGCAGGTTGCGGGGTTCGTTCTTGGGATCTCGGATAAGCCGAAGTTTGATCCGGCCAAGACAAAAGATATC
This sequence comes from uncultured Lachnospiraceae bacterium, assembly GCA_902803305.1. Taxonomy (GTDB): domain Bacteria; phylum Bacillota; class Clostridia; order Lachnospirales; family Lachnospiraceae; genus UBA2868. Next base: position 4,163 of record CADCPL010000241.1, on the reverse strand, counting down.
ATTTCGGTCCTTGCTGATGATACCCTCGTTGAACAAAAACTGATAATACTGGCCGACTGGATGAGAGAAAGGTACGGATCCACGATGAACCGTGCGCTTTCGACGGTATTGCCCGTTAAAAAGAACGTGAAGACAGCCGTTAAGCGAGACGTCGTTCTGAAACTGCCTGACAGTGAGGCTGCGGAAAAACTGGCTGTTTTCGAACAGAAAAAAAACGTCGCAAGAGCAAGGCTTGTGTCAAGCCTTCTGGCGGACCACGCAGTAGACTATAAGCTTGTCACAGGTAAGCTCAACATTTCCCCGTCAACGATCAAAGCGCTTTGCGAACAGGGCATCATTGATGTCAGGGAAAGGCGCATGTACAGAAACACGGTAAGTCCGTCAGAACGAACGGCTCCCGTGGATCTGCTTCCGGATCAGAAGGCGGTTGCGGATGATTTTATAAATGATTACAGATCGGGCATCAGGACCACGTATCTTCTGCACGGGATAACCGGTAGCGGCAAGACCGAAGTGTATATGGAGATGATAGACCATGTCATAGCTTCCGGGCGTTCGGTGATCGTGCTCATTCCCGAGATCTCACTTACATATCAGACCGTCATGAGGTTTTACAGAAGGTTCGGGGACAGGGTATCGACACTTCATTCCAGGCTTTCGGACGGGGAAAGATATGATCAGTTTGAAAGAGCCAAAAATCATGAAATAGATATCATGATAGGACCGAGATCGGCGCTGTTTACTCCGTTTGACGATCTGGGACTTATAGTGATAGATGAGGAGCATGAATCGTCGTACAAGAGTGATCAGATGCCCAAGTATCATGCAAGGGATGTTGCGATAAAACTCGCGCAGATACACGGAGCATCGGTCGTACTCGGAAGTGCGACTCCATCGGTCGAGTCTTATAATGCGGCAAGATCCGGGCGTTATAAATTCTACAGTCTGAAGAAAAGGGCCAAGGAAGCATCACTTCCCGATGTGTGCACCGTTGACATGAGAGACGAGCTTGCATCGGGAAACAGGACTGTATTTTCGCGCAAGTTAAAAGATGCGATATCCGATCGCATAGTGCGCGGCCAGCAGGTGATGCTGTTTCTTAACAGAAGAGGCGTGTCATCATTCGTTTCATGCCGTTCATGCGGCGAGGCTGTCAAATGTCCGCATTGCGACGTGTCTCTTTCTCAGCACGGCAGAGGAAAGCTCGTATGTCATTACTGCGGGTACGAACAGGAAGAGATAAAGGTATGCGGCAAATGCGGAAGCAGGCTGATAGGCCCGATGGGAGGCATAGGCACCGAAGCCGTGCAGCAGCAGATAAAGAGTATGTTCCCCCAGGCCGTGGTCCTTCGGATGGATGCCGACACTACCAGAAAAAAGGGTGACTACGAAAGCATACTATCGGCATTTGCAAACCGCGAGGCAGACATACTTGTCGGTACGCAGATGATAGTAAAGGGACATGATTTTCCGTATGTAACGCTTGTGGGTATCCTTGCAGCGGATATGTCGCTTTATGCGAACGATTACAGAGCCGGAGAGAGGACTTTTCAGCTTCTTGTCCAAGCTGCCGGGAGAGCCGGAAGAGACCAAATGAAAGGTCAGGTCATCATCCAGACATACAGACCGGATCATTATGCGATAAATGCGGCACTTTCGCAGGATTATGATCTGTTCTACGAGGAGGAGATGGGGTACAGAACGCTGCTTTCGTATCCTCCCGCAGGACATATGCTTGCCATCCTTATAGAGAGCAGGACGGAAAAAGAGGGGGCAGAAGCGGCGGATGCGTTGGCATCTGTCATTTCAGATGGTATAATTACCGGTGTTGCCGTCATAGGTCCCACGACGGCCACGATCAAAAAGATAAAAGACGTGTTCAGACATATGATATATGTAAAGAGCATGGAAACGGAAAAACTGATAGAGATCAAGGACAGGGCGGAAGCCGCTGCGCTTTTGTCATCCGATGTACGGATAAGCTTTGATCTTGATCCGATGGGAGGATATTAAATGGCACTTCGTCAGATCAGGGAGATAGGAGATCCCTGCCTTAAAAAAACATGCAAGACAGTCAGCGTGATGAACGACAGGACACTGGATCTTATAGACGATCTTTTGGAAACAATGTACGATGCCGAGGGGGTAGGACTTGCTGCACCTCAGGTCGGTATACTCAAAAGGATCGCCGTGATCGATGCCGGAGAGGATTATCAGAGCGGTCCGATCGTGCTCATCAATCCGGAAGTGGTTGAGACCTCAGGTGAGCAGACTGATTATGAAGGATGCTTAAGTGTCCCGGGTAAGGTCGGTCTGGTCACAAGGCCTGATCATGTTAAGGTCAGGGCAAAGGATATAAACATGAAAGAATACACCGTCGAAGGAGAGGGGCTTCTTGCAAGAGCGCTGCTCCATGAGATCGAGCATCTTGACGGACATATGTATGTAGAAAGAGTAGAGGGGTCTCTGCTTACCAATGAAGAACTTGCCGAGATACTGAAAGCACAGGAAGATGAGGAACAGCAGGAATGAAGATACTGTTCATGGGCACCCCTGATTTTGCCGCAGGCGTTTTGTCGGCGATATATGAAGGCCCGCATGAAGTAGTTGCCGTAGTTACACAGCCGGACAGACCAAAGGGGCGGTCAAAAGCACTCGTTGCCTGCCCTGTCAAAGAGTTTGCGTTGCAGCACGGGATACCGGTCTTCCAGCCGGAAAAGATAAAACGTCCGGAAGAGGTTGAAAAGCTCCGCGCGATCCATGCGGATATATATGTGGTCGCCGCGTTCGGACAGATACTTTCAAAGGAGATACTTGATATCCCGAGATACGGGTGCATAAACGTTCACGCATCGCTTCTTCCCGAGTACAGAGGTGCGGCACCGATCCAGTGGGCCATAGCGGACGGAAAGGATCATACGGGAGTTACGATACAGCAGATGAACGAGGGCGTTGATACGGGAGATATCATCGCGTCCTGTACGGTCGATATAACGGCGGATGAAACCGGAGAGACGCTGTTTGATAAGCTTATGACCGAGGGAGCAGCACTTGCGGCTGATGCGCTCGGACTCATAGAGAGAGGAGAAATACGTCCCATACCTCAGGATGAGTCAAAGGCAACATATGCCAAGATGATAAAAAAAGAGATGGGATGTATTGATTTTTCCGGCTCTGCAGTAAGGGCCGAGAGGCTGTCCAGGGCGTTCGATCCGTGGCCCGGAGTGTACACGTATTTGGATGGCAGGATGCTCAAGATAAAAAAGTGCAGCGTATATGGCAGCGGGGTTTCAGGCGAGCCGGGAACAGTAGTATCGGTCACGGGAGATGAAATGGTGATCGCTTTTGCCGAAGGCGCGCTTACCGTAACGGCTGTGCAGCTTGAAGGAAAAAAACAGATGCCGGTGCATGATTTTCTGCTCGGCAATCCGGTGAAGACCGGAACTAAACTCGGATAACGAAACGGTGCTTTTTATAAAAAGATAATGGAACAGGAGAAAGCATATGAGCGGTTTGGGATACTATTACAATGATACGAGCATAATACTGGTGGCTATAGGGGCGCTTTTGTGCCTTATCACTTCGGGTGTCGTAAAGTCCACATTTAATAAATACGCCAAAGTCATGGCTTCGTCGGGACTTACCGGAGCACAGGTTGCAGAGGCGATACTTAGAAAGGAAGGGATATATGACGCAAAGGTTGAACCGATCGCCGGAAGCCTTACCGATCATTTCAATCCGGCTACCAAGATCGTCAGTCTGTCGGAGACTGTTTACGGCAGTACCAGTATTGCAGCCGTAAGTGTTGCCGCACACGAATGCGGACATGCCATGCAGCACAATGAGGATTATTTCCCGCTCAAAGTAAGGAGCAGCATTCTTCCGGCAGCGAATTTCGGATCCAAATACGGATTATGGATCGTGATCCTCGGTCTGATCATCAGTTTTTTCAGACCGCTCGTATTTGTCGGGGTAGTTCTTTTTGCGTTCGGCGTACTCTTTCAGATAGTTACGCTCCCTGTGGAATTTGATGCATCAAGAAGAGCTCTTGCGACGATATCGGAGATGGGCATTCTGACCGATGCTGAAATGACAGGCGCCGGGAAGGTACTAAAGAGTGCGGCGATGACATACGTTGCTTCTGCGGCGGCATCAATTCTTTC
>CADCPL010000240.1 GCA_902803305.1 uncultured Lachnospiraceae bacterium | reverse complement strand
GTTGTTGCAGGCGGAACATACTTCCTCGGAAGTTTTGTAAGACTGTTTGACGATCCTTCGCTCTATAAGGAAGACGGCAGTATGATGTTTGATGCCGTTATGCCTCACATGCTCTCGAGCCTTCCCGATATTCTGATCGGAGTAACGGTAGTGCTTGTTCTGTCAGCCTCAATGTCAACTCTTTCTTCGCTTGTTCTGACATCGAGTTCAACACTTACGCTCGACTTTATCAAGGATCTGTTCGTTAAGGATATGGACGAGAAGAAACAGGTTCGCACAATGAGAGTGTTCATCGCTGTATTTATCATCATATCGGTTGTTATAGCCCTTAACCCGCCGACATTCATCGCTCAGCTCATGGGTATTTCCTGGGGTGCTCTTGCGGGAGCGTTCCTCGGCCCGTTCGTATATGCGCTCTATGACAAAAAGACAACCAAGATCGCCGTATGGGCAAGTTTTGTGGCAGGTGTTGGCATCACCGTGCTGAACATGTTCTTTAACTTCTTCTCTTCGCCGATCGTGGCAGGTGCTGTTGCGATGATCGTTTCACTCATCATTGTTCCGATAGTCAGCCGCATCACTCCGCAGCTGTCCGACGGCTCAAAGGATTCGATCTTCTCGTGCTATACGCAGACGGTTATCGTATCGAAGAAGAATTCACTTGAAGAGTAAACGAGTCAGTAGATACGTCTTTCTGTAAGAAGGGCCGGATCCGATAATTTACAGGATCCGGTCCTTTTTTTATCAGAACCTGTGATACAATCATCGATATATGGATAATCGTTCGATATACAGAAAAATATGGGTGGTATCATTTCCCATCATACTTCAGAACATTATGGATGCGGCTGTAAACAGCGCAGATGTTCTGATGCTCAATTATGTCGGACAGGATGCGATAAGCGCTGTATCTCTTGCAAACAGTCTGATCGGAATACTGTTCATGTTCCTTTACGGCATCGGGACGGGAATTGCGATGCTTGCCGCCCAGTATTACGGAAAAGGTGATCTTAAGACCATTGAGAAGATACAGGGAATAGGGCAAAGATTTGCTCTTGCCGTAGCCTTAGCGGGAATGATCGCATGTCTCCTTTTCCCGAGATATCTTATGCTCATATATACAGCTGATGAAAAGCTTATCGGCATAGGCAGCAGCTACCTTGTGTACATCGCTCCGGGACTTATCTTCTGGGCGATCAGCTCCGTTTATATGTCGATCCTGCGATGCATAGACAGGGTCGGGACGGCAACGATACTCGAGAGCACGGCCTTTATATGCAACGTCGTATTGAATGCCGTATTTATCTTCGGACTCTTTGGCGCTCCTAAACTCGGCGTTGTCGGTGTCGGACTTGCGACCACGCTCAGCCGACTTGTTCAGCTGATTGGATGTGTTATCGTCTCCTTATCGGGGTGTCGTATAAAGCTTACGCTTTCAAATATGTTCGGCCGTTTCGGTGTGCTTCAGAAGGATTTCTTTACCATGGCTGTTCCCGCGATCGCAAACGATCTTGTGTGGGCAGTTGCTTTTTCAATGTATTCGGTGATCCTGGGCCATATGGGAAATGATGCCGTTGCCGCCAATTCGATCGCAAATGTCGTAAGAAATCTCGGAACGGTTCTGTGTTACGGTATTGCAGGTGCTTCCGGGATATTGATCGGACAGATACTCGGAAGAGGCCAGACACAGGAGGGGATCAGGGTATCCCGTATCTTCCTTAAGTTGTCTTTCATAACCGGAGCGGTCGGAGGACTTATATCACTTGCCGTCATGCCCTTTGCACTAAGCCATGCATCTCTTACTCCTACGGCGCTTGAATATCTCAGATTCATGCTGCTTATCAACACTTATTACATAACGGGAACTGCGGTCAATACGACGCTTATCGTCGGCGTATTTCGTTCCGGCGGGAACAGCAGATTCGGATTCATATGTGATACGATCGATATGTGGTGCTATGCCGTACCGCTCGGGCTTATTGCGGCATTTGTATTAAAACTCCCGGTCAAGACGGTATATTTTCTGCTGTGTACTGATGAGTTTGTAAAATGGCCGTGGGTGTTTAAATATTACTTCAGTAACAAATGGGCACGGAATATAACAAGGTAGATACATACCCCCGACTCATGTTATAATATGTTCTAATATTTCTCAATAATACAAGAGGTAGAATCTATGAGTAAGTCTGAAAAAGTAATGATGCTCGGAAATGCCGCGATCGCGCGTGGTGCATATGAGGCCGGCGTGAAGGTCAGTGCGGCCTATCCGGGAACCCCCAGTACTGAGATAAGTGAAAATCTTGTGCAATACAAGGATGAGTTGTATTGCGAATGGTCACCGAATGAGAAGGTCGCAACGGAGGTTGCGATCGGTGCGTCGATGGCCGGTGTCAGAGCCATGTGCTCGATGAAGCATGTCGGTGTCAATGTTGCGGCAGATCCCCTATACACGGTGTCATACATCGGAGTAACAGGCGGTCTTGTGATGATAGCAGCCGACGATCCCGGAATGTATTCATCACAGAACGAGCAGGATACGAGGATGGTTGCAGCCGCTGCGCACGTTCCCGTGCTCGAGCCGTCCGATTCCCAGGAAGCCAAGGACTTTGTTAAGGCGGCATTTGATATAAGTGAAAAATACGATACACCGGTGATAGTCCGTACGACAACGAGACTGGCCCATTCACAGGGAATGGTCACTCTTGAGGACAGAGCGGACATACCGGATAAAACATATGAGCGCGATATAGCAAAGCGTGTCATGATGCCGGCTATGGCCAAGAAGCGTCATATAATAGTTGAGGAGCGTGAAAAGAAGCTTGCAGCGGATGCATGCGAGATGCCGATCAACAGAGTTGAGATAAGAGATACCGCGATCGGAGTCATTGCAAGCGGGATCCCGTATCAGTATGTAAGAGAAGCGATACCGAACGCAAGTGTATTAAAGCTCGGACTCGTTAATCCGCTTCCCCGTAAGCTCATTGAAGATTTTGCAAAGAAAGTAGATAAACTGTATATCGTAGAGGAACTCGACCCACTTACCGAAACACAGGTAAAGTCATGGGGTATCGAATGTACCGGAAAAGAGATCTTTACGGTTCAGGGCGAGTACAGTGCAAATATGATAAGACAGGCCATCCTTCATGAGAATCTTGACCTCAAGGATCCGGCCGAGATACCTAACAGGCCCCCGATACTGTGTCCGGGATGTCCGCACAGGAGCGTTTACACAGTGCTGAATAAGCTTAAGCTCCATGCGGCAGGAGACATAGGATGCTATACTCTCGGAGCAGTTGCGCCTCTGTCTGTTATAGATACGACGGTCTGCATGGGATCGAGTATTTCCACTCTTCACGGAATGGAAAAAGCAAAAGGCAGTGATTACATTAAGAACTGGGTTGCTGTCATAGGTGATTCGACTTTTATGCATACTGGTGTCAATTCCCTTATGAACATGTTTTATAACCAGGGAACAGGAACCGTTATGATCCTTGATAATTCAACTACGGGAATGACAGGGCATCAGGATCATGCCGCAACGGGCAAGACACTTCAGGGTGACATTGTTCCTGCGATCAGCATATATGAACTGTGCCGTGCAATAGGCATCAAAAATGTCAGGGAAGTTGATGCGTTTGATATCGAGGGACTTGAGAGTACGGTAAAAGAATATGTGGCAAAGGATGAGCTCTGCGTTATCATCACGAAATCGCCATGTGTAATGCTGAAGCAAAAACCGATCACGCACAAGTGCGTACCTGTGCCTGAGAATTGCAAAAAGTGCGGAATGTGCTTAAAGCCCGGATGTCCTGCACTTACCAGACTTGAGGACGGAACGATAGCAATAGATGAAACATTGTGCAACGGATGCGACCTGTGCATGAAGTTGTGCAAATTCGGTGCAATAAAGGAGCAGAAGTGATGGAAACGAAGAATATTATGATCGTCGGAGTGGGCGGTCAGGGAACACTTCTTACGAGCCGCGTGCTTGGAGCCGTAATACTTGACGGAGGC
>CADCPL010000239.1 GCA_902803305.1 uncultured Lachnospiraceae bacterium | reverse complement strand
GCAGGAACGCGTCCGAGTGTTCGTCCGCCTCTTTTCAGCACATGCCCTTTTTCAAGCAGATGGGCCAGCTGGTAATCAGTGCGGTTGTGTACTATGGCCTTGGCCTGCAGCCTGCTGACTGTTTCCTCTTTAACCGCCCAACCTTTTTTGTACCGACCTTTGTGCTTGGTGTATTTTCCGACCGGTGATCCGGCTTTGACTTCTTCTTTGGCTACATTAGCTACCACCTTCACTGCCTGCTTGGTTGCCTCCGTGATGTCGTCTCTGTACTCTTCGAGTATTGAGCCGATCGCTTCGTCAAGGTTTTCAATCTTGCATCGTATATTCGCCATCTCACTGCTCTCTTATCTTGACCTGGATGTTCTGAAGCTCCCACAGATCGACGTGTCTTTCCGGCTTCTCCTGGATACGCTGTATCCTGTATTGCTTGCCGTCTTCCGTGACCATGACAGCTATGTTCATCCGGTTGACTATGGTTGTGTGAGGCACTTTGATGAGCCTGTCGATCCTGTTGCCGGCAGTTGATTCCTGAGATTCGTAGTACCGTCTTATGCCGACCGACTGCTCCTCAAACCTCAACCTCACTATCGGTTCGGTGCCGATCGTCCTGTTTGCCTCAACATATACATCAACAATCCCATCCGGGAATGTCTCAACCTTCTGATTTGGACGCATTGGCTACCTCCCATTTGATCCTCAGCCCGACTATGTCGGACTTGTAATTCTTTTTGAACTGATCGACCGCTCCGGCGCGATCATATAGAAGATAGTTGAACAAGAGCTCCTGTGCGCGATAGTTTGTATTTTCACCGGCGTAGGCCGACGTATCAACGCCGGTCTTCGCCGATATATAACTTATGCCGCGCCTCAGCTGCCCTTTGAGCTTAGCATCGCTATCTTCGTCTTCCCACGTAATGTCCAGGAAGTTCTTCGCTTCAGCAAGAAGCTCCTCGGATATAACTATGGCGCTCATCGCACTTACCTCCTGCTATTTTTTCTTCTTGGTTTCCTTCTTAGGCTCCTCTGCCTTCACGTTTCCCTTTACGGAATCGCTTCCGGCAGCCACTGTGCTGTGTACTCTCATATCTGCCTCCTATTCTGCAGGTTCAAGGACGAGGTTGTTTAACTTATATGTTCTGCGAGTTACCTCTCCGCCCTTGTATGCCCTGAATATAATGTTCTGAGTATCCTTGTTGGTTATCCTGAATACACAGTCCTTATCAGCATCAAGCACTATCTCGTTCGGAGTCACCTGTGCTCCCACAAGCTGTACAGTCATCTTGTCAGCAGCGGGATCAGAGTCAAACGACAGTGCAAGGAAATTACCTTTCTGAAGCTCCGGATCTCCCGAGAAGCCTGTGAAGTCAGTTACGTAAGCGAGAGTACCTGTAATCTCATTGCTGTTTACAGTTACATCGCTCTGCAGATCGCTGACCGTATAACCTAATACGCTTGCATGAACGTCAGCTTTAACATCCAAGCTTACTAAAAATCCGACGGATCCACAGTGATGACTTCAGGGATAAGTCTCTTCAGGCCGCTGATGTCGAGCCTTAAGAAGCTGTTGTTGTCCTTAGCCCGGCCATTAGCGTAAGCTACGATCTTGTAATACCTCTTATCCTCGAGGAACTTGTAGTCATCCGAGAACTGGATGCCCCTCTTTCCGCCTACGCCGAGGAAATACCTCTTACCCATACCGAGAATCGCCTCATCAGCTGCACATGCTACTGAAGGGATGATCTTTGTCGGATAAGGAAGCACATCGTTGACATACTTGCCATCCGGAGTCATGATCGTGGTAGCGGGCAGTACTATCTTGTAGTAATCCTGCGGATTGCATACAAGGATAAGATCGCGGACTGCACGGCTCTTGCCCTGCTCATTAACTGCGAGCTGAGCTACGAGTGCACCGTATGAAGCAGGCTTAAGGTCTGTAACCTCAATGGCATCCTTCTGAGGATATACGCCGCCTACTATGGTCACATCGTCCTGTACCTGACGATCCATACCTATAGGCATGTCCTTACCGGTACCGGTAACGATCGCGTTCTCGAAACCGATCGCCAGCGCTTCTGAGAGACATGTCCTGATATAAGAGTCAAGCCAGTTAGCTCCAAGCTCAAGCATGTCGATTGAGATAGGCATCCATGCCGACAGCTTATTCTGTGTCATATCGATTTCTTTAAAAGCGGAGTCGATCTCTTTTGTTATAGCACTCTCAAGAGCTCCCCAGGTAGCATTGTCGCCACCGTCTGCATTAAGCAGTATCTTTGTAAGACCTGTCACTGCTACGGTGTCCACTGCAGCAAGAAGAGGATGTTCCTGCTTCATGTCCTCCATAACCTGTGTGATTATGGTGAGAGGGAAAGTCTTGTCTGCATTTGTCAGAGCGTTCATCGGGTTGGTTGACCCTGCAGCCTTCATCTTGTCGATGAGGTTTGTGTAGAAGTTCCTCTCATCAGATGTAAGCTGACGGACACCCCTCTGTGCGAGGATGGTAGCATCGCTTACATCCTTCATGGCCTCTGCCTCATTCACGATCTGATCGTGGATGTTCTGAAACATCTCCTGAAGACCTGCCTCGAAGCTTTCCTGGTCGCCCTCCTTTGCAGCGTTGGAGATACGCTGTGCAATCTCGAGCTGTGTTGCATTCAATGCATCTTTGTTTATCATGTTTTACCTCCTTTGCCGTCTTTTCCGGCTTGTTAATAGTTATTTGGCTTCCTTAAATCCAAAAAAGCCTGTTGTATTTTCCACCTTTGCCGGATTCTGCGGCAAGGTATTGGTGGCTGTGTTCTCGAGCCTGTCGGCTGCGTCCTCCATCCTCTTGATAAGCTCCTTAAACGTGTCAAAGGAGCCGTCTTCATTTGTAATGGAAATATCGTATGTCTGTTTTCTGACTTCACCATCTGTCCTCTTGACAGCTTTTATGATGCTCTGCATCGCGTCGTTTGTATAAGCACCCTCTTCGAGTTCTTCGTCAGAGATCTGTGTTGCAAATCCCATGTCGAGGGCTTCGTCCGGTAATATCCAGGTTTCGGCTTTCAGGAGATCCATGATCTCACTGTCTTCCAGGTTGACACCTGCTTCCTTGTATGCGTTGACTACTGACTCTGTGATTTTCCTTAGATCCTGAGCATCCTTTTCAAGCTCGTCTGCATTGCCGATCGTGGCCATAAGCGCTTGGTGCACGAACAAAAGGCTGGCCGGCTGCATGATCCTTGTCTTCCCTGAACAAAAGACCACACTTGCCGCTGAGGCTGCGAAGCCTTCGCAGACCGTAGTTACATTTCGTCCTTTAAGCGCGTTATATATGCCAAGGCCTTCCTTGACCTCACCGCCGTTACTGTTAATGTGAACGGTGATGGCTGCATCTTCGGGGATCTCTTTCAGCTGCTTGACTAGTCCGTAGCTCGACATCTCGCCAAACTCTTCCCAAGCCCATGAAGTGATTGCTCCGAAGATGTAAATATCCGCCGCTTTTTCTTCCGGACGATACTCGAGAGTATAGTATTTACTCTTTTGATTCTTCATCCTTCTCTTCCTCCTTACTGTCATCTACCGGCGGTTGTTGCACCGGTGCAACTTCTTTATCCTCCACCCCATCGAGAAGTTCTTCTGTCGGGGAGTAGTTCTTGGTCATCCAATGCTGCCATGCCCAGTCTTCATCGATCACGTCAAGGCCGAGCCTTATCCTTACGTCGTTCACGCAGAATGCTCCGGATCCTATCAGTTTGTCGATAGGATTGGCCACATCAAACACATCTGTATACTTGATCTTTGCAAGGTTCGGAGAGATATATGTATCAGCTGACACAAGTTTCTGTCCGTAGACTTTGCGGTTAATCTCGCTTTCAATGGCTTCGACTATCGGCTTGACCGGATATGTCATAAACGTTTGAAAATCCTTGTCGGTCATGTTCTTACCGGTAAGGACCGATATTGGAATACCTATCGCCTGGGCTGTGTATTCTACAATGTCATCCATCATATTTTTGATATCGCGGGATCCTGTCAAGCTGGATTTAGTACTTCCGCCGGTCGTCTCGGTCTGTTTGAACTCATAGCCTTCCCATAAAGGCAGTACTGCGTTTGCTTCCTTGAAATACTTTTTAAACTTGTCATTTATAAGATCCTCGTAGTGTTCCTCGAAGTCCTCTTCCGCTTCGGCTGTATCCGAGATATTGAGGATACCTCTTGTGCCCTGGCCTCTCAAAAAGTTCCCGGTCGCACTCTTGATCATCTGTGAATTGTTTGATGCAATCGCATCGAGCATCGTCTTGATCCGAAAGCCCGGGAGTGTGATGTGTATCACATCCGATGAGGCGAACGTTCCGGGATATGACTCTCCTCTGATCACTACATCCGAGTAGATATCTCCGTCTATGTGCTGGATGGTTGTAAAAGCATCTGCCACGTATCGGTTCCCTTTGCGCGTCTCAATGACCAGCGCTTCCTGATGCAGGTACAGTTCCGATATCAGCTGTTGAAAGAACTCTTCTCGCGTCTGATTCGGGTTCGGATCATAGTTCCATGACCAATATTCCCGCGCTTTGACGTTCTTGCCGCGCCTTATGGTCTGCCATTCAACTGCAGCCACCGCGGAGCCGATCTTCCTGATTGCAGCCCAAAAAGCCATAGCCTGGATATACAGACCCACATCCACATAGGTGCTTCCTTCTTCCTCATCGGAGAAGCCGGACACTTTGACACTGCGGCCTACTTCTGTGTCTTCGTCTGTCTTTTTTGTTAGCCATCGAAAAATGTTAAAAGCCATCTCTGCTCCTTAATACGAGACTGTAGGAAGGTATCTTCTCTTACCTGACCGCCTCTCTATAATCTTGTCCTCTATTGTCATGGCAGCCACAAGCGCCATGAAAGGGTCTGTCTTTCGGCTCTTTGCCTCGATCTTGCCATATACATAGTTGCCGACATCTGCATCGCCGGATGTCCCAAGCTTGCGGCCATACCGGATGAGTTTCGTGTTATTTGTCGCCCACCTTAGCTCCGGGGCGTCTCCCCACACAAAGTTACGGTTTGCAAACACTGAATCAATCACCGGTGCGATCCTCATGATGTCCGAAGGTCTTACCAGCTTCAGGTTTTTCTTTTCTTTGGGATCGAAGCCGATCTTATTGAGTGCTCTTGCCATCAGCGCATACCGGAAGTCATCTATCGCTATCCCGCGTATCGTGAACATGGTCTTATATTCTGCGATATAGTCGGTGATGTATTCAGGATGTATCTCCACATCATCAACCAGGGTAAGGCGGCCATTCTCGACCCATTCCTTCCACGGACACCTAAGCCGCGGGATATCTTTTGATGCTGTGCACATCCATGAATGGGATATGTCGTATCTCTTGTCTCCCTGCTTAAAGTGAAGGCATACGCTCACCCAGTCAGTGACCTTCGAAAAGTCAATGCCGGCCACACAGTTCCATCCGGTAAGGTCCGGCAGTTCTATGTTGGTCGCCTTGATGTTGTCATAATCTGTGACCTTGATCTCGCTGGATCCGTCGGGGATGTTCATCCTCTTGGTCATAAACGCCGGAAGCCTCGCCGGGCTCTTAACCCAGTCTCTGTACTCCTTCTCTATCTCCTGACGAAGATGTTGAAGGTAAGGCAGTGACGGGTTTGCCTTTTCCCAGTTTGCCGGATCGTGGACTTCGTCCTTGCTGTCAAGTCGGCATATAAAAGGCAGCAACCCGTTGTCCGGTTCGCCGCCAAACAGTATCCCTTCCGATGTGTCGAGCAGGTCGTCAAGCGGGCCTTCCCTGACATCTCCGTTTGTAGTAAAGTAAGACCGGCGTGGATGCGGATGCTTACCAAGGCCGGTCGTAAATACGTTTATGTTTGAGTAGTTTTCGTACTGGTGGATCTCGTTAAAGACCACTATGCCGGAGCGCATACCATCCTTCCCTTTTGGGTTGTTGGTTCGCCCTCTTATCATCGCCTGAGTCTTGGTACACTCGACTGATTCCTTTAACCAGTGGTAGTACTTCTTCAGTTTTTTCTTCTCAGGCGGATCAGCTCCGTCAAATGCCGCGACTATATCCAGCACCGGCCGGAGCGCCTGTTCCTCGTTGTTTGCACATATGTCAACATCGTATCCCTTGATCCCATTGAACGGTGATGCAAGTATCGCCGACTCAAGGGCTATCGTTCCGTCCTTGCCGGCGCCTCGGCCGATCATGCAAAAAAGATCAGGCCAGCGGGGTATGCTCGAATCCCGGTAGAAGGCGCAGTCGTGAAGCGTGATCACAAACCGCTGCCAGGGGAACACATCCTCGAACGGAAAATACTTGGCCATCCCAAGGTATCTGTCCGCCAGGTCGTCATCGACATATATGTTTTCGTTGTCGAAACACCATTTTATATGATTGACAAGAGCCTTAATTTCTTTCGAAGTTCGCAGTTTCCCGGACTCAACCAGCTCCATGAATGGAGTGATGTGCCGGCTGTATTTAGAGGTCGATGTCTTCGTCATCCTCGTTATCCACGACTACTAGTGATGGTTTAATACCGAGGCTGTCGAGGATCTTCAACATCTGAGCGTTGACTTTCAAGGCTGCAGCAATGCTGTCATTCTGCTTGTAACCTTCCTGGCCGCCGCCATTGCACCAGTAACAGGTCACCCCCCTCTCCTCTATATCCTTGTAGAGAGAGTTCTTTGTGTCCCAAAGGCGCATGTAATCCTCGATCAGATCGAGATAGTATCTCGACGTATTACCATTTTTCTTAAGTTGCTCTTTCAGATCATTTTTAATAGTGTTTCTGTTTATTTTTCCAGATTGCTTCATCTCAGACCACCCTCACGTGAAAAAAGTGATTTTTCTTAAAATGTCGAG
>CADCPL010000238.1 GCA_902803305.1 uncultured Lachnospiraceae bacterium | reverse complement strand
GACTGGTGGGAGCAGACCGTTGCAGGTCTCAAGGAGCTTACGGAATATGCTGATAAGAGTAAGATTGCCGGTATCAGTTTCGGCGGTCAGATGCATGGACTGGTAGTCCTTGATAAGGATGACAATGTGATCAGACCCGCCATATTGTGGAATGACGGACGTACTTCCAAACAGACCGAGTATCTTAACGATGTCATCGGTAAGGACAAGCTGTCAAAGTATACGGCAAATATCGCTTTTGCGGGATTTACGGCACCGAAGCTTTTATGGATGAAGGAGAAGGAGCCTCAGCTTTTTGATAAGATCGCAAAGATAATGCTCCCGAAGGATTACATCGCATACAAGCTGTCAGGAGTACACTGCACGGACGTGTCGGATGCTTCGGGAATGCTCCTGTTTGATGTTAAGAACAAATGCTGGTCAAAGGAAATGATGGAGATATGCTCAGTCAGGGAAGACCAGCTTGCACAGATATTTGAAAGTTACGATGTTGTCGGAACGATCAAGAAAGACGTTGCCGATGATCTCGGATTCCCGGAGACCGTTAAGATCATAGCAGGTGCGGGCGACAACGCGGCAGCTGCAATAGGTACCGGAACGGTCGGAAACGGAAGATGTAACATATCTCTCGGAACGAGCGGAACGATCTTTATATCGAGCAAAGAGTTCTGCGTGGACGAGAACAACGCGCTTCATGCTTTTGCTCATGCGGACGGTAATTACCATCTGATGGGATGCATGCTCTCTGCCGCAAGCTGCAACAAGTGGTGGATGGAAGATATACTGAACACTACGGATTACGGAAGTGAGCAGAAGGGTATCACGAAGCTCGGCGACAACAATGTATTTTTCCTTCCTTATCTTATGGGAGAGAGAAGCCCTCACAACAATCCCGATGCCAGAGCGATGTTCATCGGCATGAGCATGGATACGACGAGGGAAGAGATGACGCAGGCCGTTCTCGAAGGCGTTGCTTTCGGTATAAGAGATTCGTTTGAGATCGCAAAGTCTCTCGGCATAGAGATCAAAAAGACAAAGATCTGCGGCGGCGGAGCAAAGAGTCCGCTGTGGAAGAAGATCATTGCCAATGTCCTTGGCATATCGGTTCAGGTCATCGAATCCGAGGAAGGTCCCGGATACGGCGGAGCGATACTTGCGGCTGTCGGATGCGGGGAGTTTGAATCGGTACATCAGGCTGCAGAGAAGCTTGTAAAGGTCATCGATACGATAGAGCCCGATGCGGATCTGACAGCGAAGTATGAAGCGAAGTATCAGCAGTTTAAGAAGCTTTATCCTACAGTTAAGTGTTTATTCTAAAAGAGTGAAAAGGAGAAGATATCATGGAGATCAAAAAGGTTACGGATCCGGAATTTGCCGCATACGGCAAGGTACTTGAGGGGTATGATTTTAGCGGTCTTACAAAGGCACTTGCAGAGAAGACGCCTCTTCCCGCAGGCGTAGAGTATGTGGGAAGCGTTCCCGCACTTGAGTATACCGATGCATTCGGAGTGCTTCAGAACAATGTATACGGCGGAATGCCCATACAGATCGGTTACTGCAACGGACACAACACCAAGCTCAACTGTCTTGAGTATCATCGCGACAGTGAGATCAATCTGGGATGTACTGATTTTATCCTTCTTCTTGCAAAGGAAGATGATATCGTCGGCGGTAAGCTTGACACATCCAAGGTTAAAGCGTTCCTTGTAAAGGCAGGACAGGCAGTTGAAGTATTTGCCACAACGCTTCACTACGCACCATGCAGCGCAAAGGCAGGAGACGGATTTAAGGTAGTCATCGTTCTTCCCAAGGGTACGAACGGACCGGTTCCCGCTATTGAAGCAAAGAATGAAGAGGATAAGTGGATGACCGCCTGCAACAAGTGGCTCCTTGCACATGCCGAGGCATCAGAAGCAAAAGACGGCGCATATGTTGGCCTTACCGGAGTCAATATAGACATCGCAGGTGATATCTGAACAAGACGGATAAAAAAATCAACCGATTGAAGTGATATATGCATTTCAAAATCGGAATGAATTGCAATACAATTAGATTTCAGAGATACCGGATTTTGCGACGGTAACTAAATGAGAATGGATTAGGAGGATTACAAATGAACAACACACCCAAAATGAAGATCGGTATAGTTGGCGTAAGCCGTGACTGTTTCCCCGCAGAGCTTACGATCAGAAGAAGAAAAGCCCTCGTTGAAGCATATGCCAAGAAATATGATGCAGCTGATATTTACGAGTGCCCCGTAACGATAATCGAGAGCGAGATCCACATGCAGCAGGCTCTTGAGGATATAAAGAAGGCAGGATGTAATGCTCTTTGCGTATATCTTGGCAACTTCGGTCCCGAGATCTCCGAGACAATGCTCGCTCAGCAGTATGACGGACCCGTTATGTTCTGCGCAGCAGCCGAGGAAGATTATGATTCGGTTACAACGAGCGGACGTGGCGATGCTTACTGCGGAATGCTCAATGCAAGCTACAATCTTGCACTTCGTAATGTAAGAGCTTATATCCCCGAGTATCCCGTAGGTGATGCAGAGGATTGTGCGGACATGATCCACACATTTATTCCTGTTGCAAGAGCCGTATATGCTCTTCACAACCTCAAGATTTTCACATTCGGTCCCAGACCTCAGAACTTCTTTGCTTGTAATGCTCCTATCAAGCAGCTTTACAATATCGGCGTTGAGATAGAAGAGAACTCTGAGCTCGATCTGTTCGAGTCATTCAACAAGCATGCAGGCGATTCCAGGATCGCAGAGGTAGCCAAGGATATGGCTGATGAGCTTGGCGACGGAAACAAGAAGCCCGAGGTTCTTGAGAAGCTTGCTCAGTATGAGATCACACTTCTTGACTGGATCGAGGAGCACAAGGGTTCCAAGACATACTTCGCTATCGCAGGAAAGTGCTGGCCCGCATTCCAGACACAGTTCGGATTCGTTCCCTGCTTTGTCAATTCAAGACTGACAGGACGCGGCATTCCCGTAGCTTGTGAAGTTGATATTTACGGTGCTCTTTCAGAGTTCATCGGAACATGCGTAAGTGATGATATCGTAACTCTTCTTGATATCAACAACTCAGTTCCCAAGTGTATGTACAAGGATTCGATCGAAGGCAAGTTTGATTACAAGCTTACCGATACATTCATGGGATTCCACTGCGGAAATACATGCAGCAAGAAGCTTACAAAGGGCGAGATGAAGTATCAGGCTATCATGGCACGTGCTCTTCCTATCGAGGTTACGAACGGAACACTCGAAGGCGACATCATACCCGGCGATATCACATTCTATCGTCTGCAGTCTACGGCTGACAACACACTTCGCGCATATGTTGCCGAAGGTGAGGTACTTCCTGTTGCAACAAGATCATTTGGTGGTACCGGTGTATTCGCTATCAAGGAAATGGGAAGATTCTACCGTTATGCTCTGATCGACGGCAATTATCCTCATCACGGTGCGGTTGCATTCGGACATCACGGCAAGGCTCTTATCGATGTATTCAAGTACATCGGAGTATGCCCTTGCGAGATAGAGTTCAACAGACCTGAAGGAAATCTGTACAAGACAGAGAATCCGTACAAGTGATGCTGACAGGAGGGGCCCACGAAGTGGGAAGAACCTGTCTGCACCGCGAGGCCCTATCGACGAAGTCGATCTAAATGGCCGAGCGTCCTTATAAAGGCAGATCAATAATTAAAAAAGCAGGAAGACAGGGGGAAGGTTCCCCTGTCTTCTTACTTTATTATTATGATTTTGACACTACCCCGTGCTTGCGGTATAATTCGTGCTATGAAGATCATCATAAATGCAGTCATCGGAAGTTTAATAATCGGATATTTCTTCGGATGTATCAACTTCTCATACATCGTATCCAGGATAAAAGGATTTGATATAAGAAAATTCGGATCCGGAAATGCCGGAGCATCAAATGTGGTGATAGTCATCGGCAAGAAGGCCGGACTTTTTGTGGCGCTTGTTGATATATTCAAGGCCTTCCTGGCTTACAAGCTGGCGCAATACCTGTTTCCGGATGCATATCTGAACGGTGTCAGTTATGCCGGGATGATAGCGGGAGTCGGCGCGGTGCTGGGTCATATTTTCCCCTTCTATCTGGGATTCAAGGGCGGAAAAGGACTTGCGTGCTACGGAGGTACTATACTTGCCATTGATTACAGGCTGTTCATCGTGCTCTTTCTTTTGGCGCTTTTTATCGCGGTGATCACGGATTATATCTGTTTTGCACCGATAACGATGGCTTTTATCGCACCGATAACGGTCGGAGTGATATACAGTGCCTGGATCCTTGCGGGGATACTAGCGGTTGCCGGGATGGCGATGTTGTATAAGCACGGACAGAACCTGCAGAGGATACGGGCAGGAAGTGAGCTTCGGTTCCATTTCCTGTGGCGGCGGGATGATGAATCCGAGAGATTCGGAATAGTTGATGACGGAAAAGATATTTTTAACAGGGAAGTTACAAAATAAATAAGCAGAGAGGAACTATATTATGGAAGAATCAACGGTCAGCAAGAGTAAACAGAAAAGAGAAGAGCGCGCAGCAAGCGTTGCCAGGAAAAAGAGAGAGAACCTTATATGGAAGATAGTCGGGATCGTGGTCGCTGTTGCGCTTATCGGTCTTGTCGTATTCGGTATAGTAAGGGTCATCATCAAGGAAGCAAACACTATCGCTCCGAGCAGCGATTATTCGGCACAGCTTGATGATAACGGATTTATAAAGGGCGTCAGGGCGCTTGATTATGTAACGCTCTGTGATTACAAGAACATAGTCGTTCCCGAGAGCGAAGTCACATACACGGATGAGGAGTTCCAGAATGTGATCAAGCAGAACCTTGAAAATCATCAGGTAATGTCGGAAGAAGGAACGGTCAAGGACGGAGACAAGGTAAATATTGACTATGTCGGAACGATAGACGGTGTTGAGTTTGAAGGCGGAAATTCAGGCGGTAACGGATATGACCTTACCATCGGAAGCGGTCAGTTCATCGAGGGATTTGAGAGCCAGCTCATCGGACATTCGGTAGGTGAGGACGTAACGGTCAATGTTACTTTCCCCGAGGATTACGGTCAGGCAGATCTTGCCGGAAAGCCCGCTCAGTTCGCGGTAAGCATTCACGGTATATATGTAGATCCCGAGTACAATGATGATTTTGTAAAAGAGTATTATCCCGAAATGGGATCAACGGTTGCGGAGTATGAGCAGGCCCTGCGCGATGAACACAGAGAGAGCTCACTTCATGATTATGTTGAGACTCATGTTGTTGACGATTCAACGATCATCAAGTACCCGAAGAAGTATTACAAGCAG
The DNA here is from genome assembly GCA_902803305.1 of uncultured Lachnospiraceae bacterium. Classification (GTDB taxonomy): domain Bacteria; phylum Bacillota; class Clostridia; order Lachnospirales; family Lachnospiraceae; genus UBA2868. The sequence continues at coordinate 1,085 of CADCPL010000238.1, read as the reverse complement.
ACACAGGCTACGACAAAATATGCCGATGTTGAATCATATCAGAACATGACTCAGATGTACCAGCAGTACGGTATGGATGCAGGTACTTTTGAAGATTATATAGGCAAGACCGACGAAGAGTATGATGCCGACATTATCGACAGAGCGCAGAAATTCGTGAAGAACGATCTGGTATATCAGGCGATCCTTGAGAATGAGGGCATTACGCTTACTGCTGATGAAGCGGAGTCGATCGTAAAAGAGATATACGGCGGAGACGATTATTACAACAGCTCGGTTGAGAGTCACGGCAAGGGTTATGTTGCCAGAGAAGCCATCAAGAAGAAGGCTGTTGATATCGCTCTTGAGCATGCAACCGTTAAATAAATCAGCCGGGGATAAAAGATGTCGGAATATATTAAGCTTAGAGACCTCGCTTCGCATCTGGGACTGAAGAGGGGCGACAGAGTATATGTCACGAGTGATGTAAAGGGTCTTCTGTACAATATCATGCATCACGAGGATGAGACGGATCTTAATATCCTTATCGACGGAATAATAGATATAATAGGAAATGAGGGAACGCTTGCGTTCCCTACATTTAATTGGAGCTTTTGTTCCGGTACGCCATACGACTATCACAAGACACCCGCGAAGACAGGCTCGCTTTGTAAGATAGCCATGGAGCGCAGTGATTTTAAGAGAACGAAGCATCCGATCTATTCGTTCGCGGTCTGGGGAAAAGATACGCAGGAGTTGTGCGCGCTTGATAACAAGAGCTCGTTCGGAGACGATTCGCCTTTTGCATACATGGTCGAGCATGGTTACAGGAACCTGTTCATCGACAAGGACCTTGAGCATTCTTTTGTGTTCGTGCATTATGCGGAGCAGTCGGTCGGACACCTTCACAGCGGTTACAGATATCTCAAGGATTTTACCGGGGACTATACCGATGAGAACGGCGTTACGACAAGGCGCACATACGATATGAATGTTCGTGCGCTTGATAAGGACGTGACCAATGTCATTTATGCTTTTGAAGACGAGTTCATCGAAAAAGGCATAATGAAGAGGTTCTATATAAACGATCTGGAGTTTAAGATCAT
>CADCPL010000237.1 GCA_902803305.1 uncultured Lachnospiraceae bacterium | reverse complement strand
GTTACCGTCCATGATACGGGATATGTAACATACAGATACCGGGGTTCATGAAAAACCGGCAGCCTGAAAAATGTGAAGATCCACAGAAGTCGAAGTCCGCACGCGCCCACAAGCGATACTATCATGGGAAGGATCGCATAACCGAGCCCGCGAAGAGCTCCTACCATGACATCCATCATCCCGCACAGGAAATACGGAAGACATACATATCCTATCCTGACAAAACCTGCATCCATAACGGTCGGAGAATCGGTATAAAGAGACAACAGCTTGTAAGCAAACAGATATGCAGACCCTCCGAGGAGCATTCCCGTTATGACCACGCAGATCTCCGAACGGATCAGTATCCTGTTTATCCGCTCATACTTGCGTGCACCTACATTGGCGCTGACAAATGATATGCATGCCTGATAGAACGAGTTCATCGAGACATACACAAATCCTTCTATATTTTGTGCCGCAGAGTTACCCGCTACCACGGTCGCACCGAAACCGTTCACCGAAGACTGGATGATCACGTTCGATATGGAAAAGAGCATGCTCTGAAAACTGGCCGGCAGCCCGATCCTGATTATCCTGAAAAGAGTGTCCTTATCTATCGACATCTTCCTTGGGTCAAACTTTATGGATCCGCTCTCTTTCATAAGACAGCGCACCACAAGTGCTGCCGATATGATCTGCGATATCACGGTCGCTATCGCCACGCCCGCAACATCCATATGAAATGAGATCACAAATAAGAGATTCAGTATGACATTGACGATGCCTGCTGCCGTCAGATAATACATCGGACGTTTTGTGTCCCCTACCGCACGCAGTATCGCACTTCCGAAATTGTATACCATTGACGCCGGCATTCCGAGGCAGTACAGCCTGAAATACAGCTTCGTCAGCTCCATCGTTTCCTTCGGGGTGTTCATGAGCGCAAGTATCCCCGACGAAAAAACGATGCCCACAACGGCCAGCAGTATACCGCCCAGCACACTCACAAGCATGGACGTGTGTACGGTCCTTGTCATCTGGGCATCATCTCCGCTGCCGTAGTACCTTGATGCCAGAACGTTACTTCCTATGGATAGTCCTATGAACAGACTAACAAGGAGATTGATCAGCGGGCCCACCGAGCCCACTGCCGCAAGAGAATTGTCTCCCGCATACTTTCCGACCACTACAACATCCGCTGCATTGAACAGCAGCTGCAGCACTGAAGAAAGTATCAACGGTATAGTAAAAAGAAGCAGTCTCGGGACGATCGGCCCCGAGCACATATCTATTCTGTAAGAAGAAGATCTTTTACCGAACAACATTTGTTTCGTGTTCCATTCTCCAATCAATACAACGCTTGAGATAGTGAACGTATTCCTCGCTCTTGCACATTCCCTTACCGGATGTATCCGAGATCTTGGCCACGTCGCACCCGTTGCAGACCGTAGTCTTCATCACTATGTTAAGAGACGGAACTTTCGTGTCATTTGCGATATACGTCCCGATACCGAAGGCTGTTTTTACCTTGTCCTTATACGCTCTGTTGATCTTGGTCGCTTTTTCGAAATCAAGACTGTCGGAGAACAGCAGCGTCTTGGTCTTCGGATCGATGCCAAGTTCCTCATAATGTTTTATCATCATATCCGCCCACTCGAACGGACTTCCGCTGTCGTGACGCACACCCGAAAAGAGCGTTGCATATGTCAGCTGAAAATCATCCAGGAAACATTTTGTCGTGATCGCATCGGTCAGTGCAGTTCCGTTAAGTACTCCGTACTCCTTGACCCATGCATCAAGTGCATACCAGTTTGAGTATGCCGGATTATGCTTGTGGTTACCCTGCCCCACGCACATTATCCATTCGTGTGCCATCGTTCCGACAGGCACCAGTTTATGCTTCTTGGCAAGATACACGTTGCTCGTTCCGACAAAATAATTACCCTCTGGAAGCTTTGCCTGTGCAAGCGCCGTTACCGCCATCTCCTGAGCCTCTCCGGACAGTCTCCTTCTGGCTCCGAACTCGGAAAAAGCACCCAGTTCATATGTCCCGTCAAGTATCCCGTTTATCTTGGCATCAAGTCTTTCCTTGAAACTCTCCAGCAGTTCGTCGTAATCATATGCCATCCTGAAATACACTTCATTAACGATCGCAAGTGTAGGTATCTCATACATGGATGTATTGAGCCATGTTCCCTTCGTCTCAATCGTAAGACCGCACGGATCATCCGTTCCGAATTCGAAGTCTTCGTATCTGGGTTTCCACAGTCTGAGAAAATCAACATATGATCCCTTGATCCACTTTATATTGTTAAGATATTCAAGTTCGTCCTCGTTAAAGCGAAGATCGCAGTACATCTTTATCTGACGCTTGATCTCCTCTATCATCTCAGGCGTAAAGACAACTCCCTCATTCCGGCATTTAAAAGACCAAGTCGTCTTATAATCCGAAAACTGATGATAGATCGCCTGTCCCATCGAAAACTTGTATGCGTCGGTTTCCAGTAAACTTGTTATTATCCGATCCATTTGATCCTCCCTAGTTTATGACCGATGACCAGTACTGCTGCTGATACATATCGGTAAATACATATGTGGCAAGTGCCTTTGCATCTCCTATGCTCATGTTTGCAATGGTTATATCCGAAGAATCAAGTACGAGCGGATCTCCGAGATAAAATGTATCCTTGTAGTTACCATTGTAGTCGTAATATCTGCACGTGAACTCGAGCTTGTCTCCGGGAGAGAGCGCAATGGTATTCTTTGCGACAGTCTCTGTAGATCCGTCATCATACACATATCTCGCACCGGTGATCGTCCCGTCCGGGAACTTGTCGGTAAAGGCCAGAAGAAGTTCAACCTTCTGTCCGTTTAGATATGCCGGAACATATCCATTTATGCTGTAATTCGTTCCGTTGTCTTCGGTATCCGTATGATAATATGCAACGGTATGACCGTTTATCGACATCCATGTATTGTCGAATCCGGCAATGAGATTTCCGTCGGGATCGAATTCAAAAGTATTATCGAGTCCGAGATCTATGAACCCTTCTCCGTCATCAACGAATACATTCAGATCAACGGATGCAACCTTTTTCCATTCCTCTTCAGAGAAAGCAAATACCTGCTGCCCTTTCTTATTTGTGACTGTTTTTAACTTCCCTGTACCAAGATCGGATCCTTCATGGCTCCTTCCCGTAAGAAATGACGACAAGATGGTGCCAAGTGCATCCTCATATCCGCCGTAACTTTCACCTCCCGCTCCGGCATAATCCGTCCCGTACATGCTTCCGAAAAGAGAAGCAAGAGGCGAACCTGTTCCGTCAGTCGTCATCTGACCTGTCTGTTCGTTTGATGCAAACGCCCTTATGCAATCGGAGTACGCGCTGTCCATTCCGATCTCGTCATAGGTCTTGACCATCGCGCCCGCTTTTGACGCTTTCTTGTACGGGAAGTAAACCGACAATCCGTTTGCGTTGCTTATCGATCGCTCTGTCCTGTTGTATTTCACGCATGACTGTAGCGCCTGCGCAAGTTCTCCTGCTTCCGGAGTGCCAAGAAGGTTCGCGAAATGGATAAAATCGATCTGGTCTATCTTTGATGACATAGCGAACTCTTTTGCTTTGTTCCTCGCATCGGAAACCTTCATGTACCCGTTCACATCGGATATGAGGTTACTTGTGGAAACGGAAAAGCTGCTTAACTTGTCAGGTACGGCATAAGCTATCTCCGCAAGATCCGTCACCGACAGGGTGGCTTTCTGACCCGGACACTTCCTGTCGCACATACCGACAAAATCATCCACTATGTTCTTTCCGATCTCCGTAGTCGGCATACTCGGATCCTGAGAAAGCCTGGTAAGCCAGTTCGTATAGTACCAGCCAACGCCCGGCTCTGTCTCCTCGGATGCGATCATGTAATCCGAATAATCCGACAGCATGAGCGCCGTTTCGACCGTTGCCATAAGGCATGCATCAAAGCCGATAAAATCAAACTTTACTCCCGAATCCGAGACGGCTTTTTTGATACCTGACAGACTCATGGATCCGCTTCCGGGATTCTTTTCATCGTAAGCAAAACCCGAGAGCGATCCGCTGCCGTGATCCCACAGTATCAGTTCATTCCTGTTCGCGGGAAAATTGTCGTTGCAGTATTTGATAAAAGTGGTAAGCGTGGCGGGATCGGACATCGAACCCGTACCCATGTTCTTTTCAAGGAGCTTTACTCCGCCTCCCTTTACCTGATATATCTGGTTAACGCTGCTGCTGACCAGATTGTTTTTCCATTTCTTGCATCCGCCTGTATAGACGATGACCCTGACATTGTCGGAGAGCTGTGCTGATGCCATCTCCTGGAGGTCCGCCGTTCCCATACCGCTTCTTGATTCAAGATCGGTACCGCACAGGTATACCATTACAGTTACCATATCCGCACCCTGTCCGATGACGGATGTGAACTTCTCCCTGGCTGCAGGGTTCACGCTCGTATCAAGCTGCATCTGAGGCGCATCTGCGGTATACGTACTGTAATCCGATTCCGAGGTCTCATATCCGGCAAGAAGTGTTCCGAATATGTCGGATGCATTTCCTGAACCTGTAGATCCTGTAGATCCCGCAGTCCCGTCGTTGTCCGTGCCTGTATTCTGGCTCTGCGGCTCACTATACTCATCACCTCCGCCTGCCAGGAGCTTTCCTCCGAACACAACGGCTATGACGATCAGTATGAGAATTATCTTGCCCATTCCGAGACCGCCGCCACCGCGCATGACAGGTCCCGACGATCCTCCCGAAGGTGCGGACGGTCCCCCTGATGGTCTGCTGTCAAGTCCGCTTCCTCTTCTTCTGACATCTCCCTGTCCCTCGATTATCTTTTTTTCTCTGCTTCTTGGTCTGTTATCAGGTGCCATTTTTCCTTCCTCTCATATCATTAAGAGTCACGACATTATAATTCCACTTCGTGGAAGTCGTGGCCTGTTTTACACCACCATTAGCACTCCACGTTCATGATCATGACCGGCTTTCCGGCTGACAGCATGTCCGTGGCGAAATGCGACGGTTCTCCGTAATATGCATCTATTTCCGAAATGTCCGGCGTATCATCCGAGCGTAGTCCGCATGATCTGTACTGCTCATAAAGCTGCGGATACAACGTCCGAAGATCATCCTCAAGATGATCCGCCGTAACATACTTTACTTCCACTTTTTCTTTATTATCTTCAAATACAGAAAATACGCTGTTTATCTTCTCTATAGTTCTGTTGCCATACTGTGCAAGTGAAGCAAGTCCCACATAGAACATGATCGTTTTCTTTCCGGCGGTCTTCTTTTCTTCCTTCGCATCTTCAATTACGGATATCTTATCTTCCCATACGCTGCGATATCCTTCGCCCGAGAAGCTGCACAGGCATTCAACATACCGCTCTTTCATCTCATTGCTGTGAAGTATCAGCTTATCACACAGCATAACAAGCGGTGTGCAGACGTACTGAGGCATTAGTTTTCTTGCCCTCTCATCATCCGCCTTCTGGCACCTTGCCTCAAATGCCGGAACGTATATGAGCCTGTCGGTGCACGTACGCAGCGATCTTGAATAAAAAGCCTTATCCACTGCGGTTATCAGGTTGTACTCGTCATACGGATAATTGGTAACGATCACATCCGGATGTCTGCGGATCTCGTCGGGATCGTGTGTAACCTCTGCTACGGATAATCCCTCCAGATAGTACTCGTCAGGCACGGTATCGGATGCCGGAGTGATGCCCGTCATATCAGGCGCTATATCATATTTCGTTACGGGAAGTATCCGGACCTTATATCCTCTGTCAATATATGATCCGGCAAGAGAACGCATACCCTCAAATGCTTTGGCATCATATGTGATGAACAGACAGGTCGCGCCTTCTTTAGGATCATCTTTTTTTTCAGGCCTTACAAGATCTCTTTCGCTGAACTTGTATGCCGGCCATTCAAACCCGAAGTGGTCTTTCAGGACCTGCACATGCTTTTCATAGTACGGATACTCGTGAGCCCCGCCGCTCCTTATCGGAGTCATATAGGAACTTCCGTATTTAAGTCTGAGTACGGCATCATAGCATACGGGCACCGGAATTGTTGTATTTTCAAACTTCATCCTGATGCTGTTGCTGTAATACTCCACCGGAAATCTGTATGTATGCGCACCCATCCACAGCGGATAGAGCGTTATATACTTTGCATCCTTTTCATCAACCTCCGCAAATATCTTCTCAAGAAGCTCGCGAAGCTGTGTCAGCACGTCACTGCTTCTGTCGATCTTTGTGCGGCACTCCTTCTCTATCTCTACAAGATCTTTTTCTACTTCCGCTACGGCAAGATCATACTTTGCCATATCGTTCACAACGCCGAATACAAGAGTTGCCCGCTCTTCGCGATCTCTTTCATACTCTTCATCATCCGAGACAAAATCAAGCGGGAAGATATCAAGTCCCATGGCAAACGGAAGTCCCGAGTACTTGTGCATGTACTCAGTGTCAAACCGATAATGATCAGACGACACGATACGGCTAAGCATCTGCTTAAAATCACGGTTCGATCTGTAATTGACTATTGAGTAGTTTTCCGGAAGATACGCGGACACGTTACGGGTAAAGGCGTTGTAGTCCTTTCTCTTCATGCAGATATCCATGTCATCATCCCATGGAATAAATCCGCAGTGACGCACGGTTCCGAGAAGTGTCCCCCACTCGGCAAAATACTGCATGCCGTTTTGGGCGCATGCGCTGTCAAGGTCAGCAAGTATCTCCATCTGTGCTGCCCAAGTCCGCTTCATCATTGACGGGACCAAAAAATCGCATCTGATCTCGTCCTCGTAAAATGAATGAGGAAATATCATTTGAAAAACGTACCCATTATGCTTCTGCCAAGCTGTGCAGCCAGGTTCCCTCCGAGAGTCTTGCCGAACTTGCCTCCTACTTTTCCTCCTACCGACTTGCCGAGTTCACGTCCTATAGTACCTGCAGCGGAGCTTGCAACGGATCCTGCGGCACTCTTCATCTTCCTCTTGCGTGCCGCTTCCTCTTTTGCAGCATCTGCTTCTGCCTTCGCGGCCGCCTTTGCATCCTCGGCTGCCTTCTTGTCCGCCTCCTTCTGAGCCAGAGCCGCCTCCTGCTCTTCCTGTTTTTCAAGCTCCTGCTTGCTTCTGAGCCTTTCCAGGAATTCATATGCACTGTCGGTCTCGATCGGATCCTTGTATGTCAGATAAAGGTTGTTGGCCTTAAATACCCTGCTCTTTTCATCATCGGAAACAGGTCCCATCAGAGACCTTGGCGGAAGGATCTTACATCTTTCAACGATGGTGGGAACGCCCTCTTCGTCGAGAACCGATACGAGCGCCTCACCGACTCCGAGCTCCATGATGGCCGTCTTGGTGTCAAATTCGGGATTGGTCCTGAACGAATCCGCAGCCGTCTTTACGGCGCGCTCCTCTGACGGAGTGTATGCATGGAGCGCATGCTGCACCTTGTTACCAAGCTGTGCCAGAACCTCGTCAGGGATATCTCTCGGATTCTGTGTACAGAAATATATTCCCACGCCCTTACTCCTGATGAGCTTGACGATCTGTTCTATTTTCTGCCGAAGGGCTTTTGATATATCATCAAAAAGAAGATGTGCTTCATCAAAGAAGAACACGAGCCTGGGCTTATCCATGTCTCCAACTTCCGGAAGCGTCTCAAACAGTTCCGACAGCAGATACAGTAAAAATGCGGTGTACAGCTTCGGATCCGATGACAGCTTTCCTCCGTCGAGAATGTTTATTATGCCTCTTCCATCAAGTTCGGTCCGAAGGAAATCCGTGATCTTGAATCCGGGTTCCGTAAAGAACCTGTCACCTCCCGATGCCTCAAGCGCCACAACTCCTCTTATGATCGCAGCAACACTTGCCTTGGTGACATTGCCGTATTTCTTGGAGATCTCTGCTGCGTTATCACTTGCATACTGGAGCATTGCCTTAAGGTCCTTGATATCGACAAGAAGAAGCTGCTCATCATCAGCCATCTTGAACAGGCATGTCAGTATATCCGCCTGTGTATCGTTAAGATCCATAAGCTTTGCAAGAAGTATGGGCCCCATCTCCGAAACCGTCGTACGAAGCGGTATTCCGGCCTCCCCGTATATATCCCAAAAGGCTGTCGGATAATCCTTATACGAAAATCCCGTATCCGAAAGTCCGAATCTTTGTATCCTCTCCTGCATATCGTCCGAATCTTTCCCGGGGCTGCACATACCGGAAAGATCTCCCTTTACGTCAACAAGAAAGACCGGTACACCCGCATCGGAAAAAGACTCAGCGAGTACTTTCAGAGTGACTGTTTTTCCCGTTCCGGTGGCTCCCGCGATAAGGCCGTGCCTGTTTGCCATCTTCGGTAAAATGGAAACTCTCTTATCCCCTGCATTTCCGATCCAGATACTGTTATCGATATACATTGACGAAATCCTCCTCTTTAAACATCCTTATCCTTAACTTATATGTGATTTACTACCGACACATTTTCGTTTATTATATCATAAGAAAGCAAAGGAGATAACCAATGAACTATCCCGGATTTCTCTCACCCAGCGGAAGGATCGGCTTTATCGCTCCAAGCTTCGGCTGTGCGACGGAGCCCTATCTGTCAGATTTTGACAGTGCTCTTGAAGAATTCAAAAACAAAGGCTATACAACAGTCCTCGGACCGAACTGCTACAAAGATGAAGGCGTCGGTATCAGCAACACGCCGGAAAAATGCGCTGCAGAGGTAATGGAATTTTTTACGCAGGATAAAAGTGACGTGATCATATCGTGCGGCGGGGGCGAGCTCATGTGCGAGATACTGCCCTACGTTGATTTTGACAGGATCACTTCATCCGCTCCCAAGTGGTTCATGGGATACTCCGACAACACGAATCTGACTTTTCTTTTAAACACTCTGTGCGACAGGGCTTCGATATACTCCGTCTGCGCATCCAAATTTGCAAAAGTACACCACACCTGCGTTGACGACGCATTTGATGTGCTGTGCGGCAGCAAGCTTTCCGTTTCCAATTATGATAAATGGTATAAGGATCAGGGCGACTACTGTGACATTTGCGGATACAGACAGTTCCTGTATAAGGGAGAAAAGGAAACAGACAGCCTCAAATTTTCGGGACGTCTGATCGGCGGCTGTATGGACTGCCTCATAAATCTTGTCGGAACGAAATTTGACCGCACCGCCGGATTTGCGGACAGATACGGTGGCGACGGCATCATATGGTTCCTCGAGAGCTGCGATCTTAGTGTCATGTCGATAAGACGCGCACTGTGGCAGATGGAAAATGCAGGGTGGTTTAAAAACGTTTCCGGTTTTCTGATCGGACGACCTCTTAAGTTTGACGATACCTTCGGGGATCTTGACCACTACAATGCCGCACTTGCCGTACTCGGTAAATACGATGTACCGATCATCATGGACCTTGATATCGGCCATCAGTTCCCGCAGATGCCGATAATCTCGGGCGCACTTGCAAACGTGGAAGCAGCCGATAACACGTTTAAAATGGAGTACACTCTTTCATAGATCATATAAACGATAAAGTCAAAAGGAGAATGCGATGAACACAGATGAGATCTTTGCCGAAATAGACAAAATGTATAACGAGCACAGGATCGAAGAAGTTGAAGAGTACATGCTCGATAAGCTCGGCGAGGCAACAAAGCTTGAAGATGAAAACGCCATGATCCAGATTCTTAATGAACTCATCGGACACTATCGTGAGACCGGAGAGTTTGAAAAGCTTGTCCCTTTTGCGGGGAAACTCCTTGCCATTCTTGACGGAAGCAGCCTCAAAGGCTCCATGGCACATGCCACATCGCTCCTTAATATCGCAAACGCTTACAGAGCCTGCGGTATGCTCAGGGAATCAAATGCACTTTACCAGCAGGTAAAATCATACTATGACGCAAACATCTCCCCTGACTCGATGCTGTATGCGTCGCTCCTTAACAACATGAGCCTTCTGTTCCAGGAAATGGGCGACTATGAAAGTGCCGCAGACTGTCTCGAGCGCGCGCTCGGGATCTCTCTTGCTCACGAAGAATGCCGGATCGAACAGGCAAGCACATACACCAATCTGGCTGCTACTCTGATCAAACTGGATCGATTTGATGAGGCTCAGCTTGATCTTGAAAAAGCTTTTGAGTTATTCGAACAGGATGATGAGCCCGATTACCACTATTCGGCAGCGCTCTCGGCCATGGCTGAGATCAGATACCATAAAAAAGATTACTCCGGCGCGGCGCAGTACTACCAAAAAGCTCTTGATAAGATCGAAAGGAGCGTCGGTCGCAGCAAAGCCTATGAGATCACAAAACAGAACATGGAAGCCGCTCTGCAGCAGATGTCAAAACAGGAGTCAGCCTCAGGACTGCCCGGCCTTGCGCTTTCACGTATGTTCTACGAGCAGTACGGCAAACCAATGATACATGAAAAGTTCCCGGAGTATGAGGACAGGATCGCTGCGGGCCTGGTCGGTCAGGGCAGCGAATGCTTCGGCTTTGATGATTGTTTCAGTACCGACCATGATTTCGGACCGGGATTTTGTATATGGCTCACAAAAAAGGATTACAAAAAGATCGGAAAGAAACTTCAAAAAGAATATGACAGGCTCCCCAAAGAGTTCATGGGATATACACGTTTGTCAACGAACAATGCGGGAAAACGTGTTGGGGTTTTCAGGATAGATAAGTTTTATGAGAACCTGCTGGGCTTTAAGGGAGTCCCCGATGATGAACTGACATGGCTTCAGACGGAAGATGACAGATTTGCTCACGCCGTGAACGGCGAAGTGTTTGAAGACGGTCCCGGTGTCTTTTCTGCCGTAAGAGATGAGCTTCTAAAATACTATCCGGACAGCGTATGGAGGCGTAAGATCGCAAAATGTGCATCCCTTATGTCTCAGACCGGTCAGTATAATTATCCGAGAATGCTCCAACGAGGGGATCTTGTTACCGCATCTCTTTGCAGAGCTGAGTTCATCAGGCAGACGATGCAGATGATGTATCTTCTCGCGCGGCAGTATGCACCTTATTACAAGTGGATGTATAAAGGGCTGTCAAAACTTCCTGATTCTCAAAGGATCGCTGACGAACTTGACATGCTGGCAAGATCTGC
>CADCPL010000236.1 GCA_902803305.1 uncultured Lachnospiraceae bacterium | reverse complement strand
ATATCCGGCGGTAAAGACTCTCTCACTCTACTGTATGCCCTGGCAAATCTGCGAAGATTCTATCCGCACAAGTTTCATCTTGAAGCGATAACGGTCGATCTGGGACTTCCGGGATTCGATACGCAAGGGATAGCAAAGCTTTGCGAAGAGTTATCCGTCAACTATACAGTCGTCAAAACAGATATTTACGATATAGTATTTAACAGCAGACAGGAAAGTAATCCATGCAGCCTTTGTTCCAAAATGCGAAAAGGAGCGCTTAATGAAGCTATATTAAAGCTCGGATGCAATAAAGTCGCATACGGTCATCATAAGGATGATGTTGTTGAAACGCTTATGATGTCACTTATATACGAAGGAAGGCTTCACACATTCTGTCCCGTGACTTATCTGGACAGAACAAAGTTGTATGTTATCAGGCCGCTTTTATATATAGATGAATCCGATATAATCGGATTCAGGAACAAAATGGATCTTCCCGTTGCCGGGAAATTGTGTCCTGCCGACGGTGATACAAAGCGTGAATATGTAAAAAATCTGCTGAAAACGCTTAATGCAGAAAATCCCGGGATAAAAGACCGGATGTTCACTGCAATACAGCGTTCCGACTTAAAAGGATGGAAAATAAATGAAGAACATGAACTATCATGACCAGAAGAATGCGGATAATATGCTCAAACTCCGTGAACTGATGGGCTCTCTTCCGCCCTTTTGCAGGGAATTCTTTCTCGGTATAAAGGATACCACATCAACAAGGACACGGCTTGCTTATGCTTATGACCTTCGCATTTTCTTTGAATTTTTGCATGAAAATCATCCAAAGTTCATGAAAACGGACATAACCGAATATGAAGTGGAGTGGCTTGATGAAGTAAAAGCGCTGGATATAACCGAGTATCTTGATTACCTGTCATATTACGAGAAAGATAACGAAGCGATAAGCAATGACGAGCGCGGAAAGCAGCGTAAGCTTGCATCGCTGCGCAGTTTTTACAAGTTTTTCTTCAATCTGGAGATAATAGAGAAAAATCCCGCCGCACTTGTATCCATGCCCAAACTCCATAAAAAAGAGATAATCAGGCTGGATCCGGATGAAGTTGCTCTCCTTCTCGAACATGTTGAGAACGGGGACAAGATGACAAAACAGCAGTCCGCCTTTCATGAAAAGACCAAAACAAGGGATCTGGCGCTTGTAACGCTTCTATTGGGAACAGGTATCCGTGTTTCAGAATGTGTCGGACTGGATATAAAAGACGTTGATTTTAAAAATAACGGGATACTTGTTCGAAGAAAAGGTGGTTCCGAAGCCATTGTCTATTTTGGCGATGAAGTGGAAAAGGCGCTGAAACAGTATATGGAAGAACGACACAGGATTATACCCGAAGAAGGTCATGAAGATGCTCTCTTTCTGTCCCTTCAGAATAAACGCCTATCAGTGCGAGCGGTGGAAAAACTTGTTAAAAAGTATGCATCAGCGGTGACTTCATTAAAGAAAATTACGCCTCATAAGCTTAGAAGTACCTACGGAACAAGCCTGTATCGCGAAACCGGGGATATCTACCTGGTAGCCGATGTGCTTGGCCATTCAGATGTTAACACTACAAAAAAACATTATGCCGCTCTTGAACAGGACAGAAGACGCATGGCTGCTTCCGCAGTAAAGCTGCGTGATGACAATGATCAATAACCGGATGGATCATAAACAGGTATAACGATATAATTCCCAGGAATGAGCTCCTCGTCCGGTGACAGGTGATTAATGTGTCTTATCTCATCTGCCATCTTATCAACAGTCGAATAATTCGTGCTGAAATTCTCTTCCGCTATGGATTCAACCGTATCATGGCAATAGATCTTGACACTTCGATAAGTCTTCGTAGCATTGTCTGTTGTATCAGGGTCTGTACCGGCAAATGTTCTGATTGAAAAGAACAGAACAAGTGCTATTGTAATGAGTGCTCCTATAAGGATCAGCTTCTGTCTTCTGACCTGACGTGTCCTTGCCTTTCTTCTGCTCCTCTGCTCGTCTACTCTTATCATATAGTTGTAATCACCGTAATAGATCGCCCTCATATCTTCTCCAATCTTCCCTTCAAAAGCAAACATATATTCAGAACAAACGTTCTTGTTGATCGTATTATATCGAACGCATATTCGAATGTCAACACATTTTTTGTATTTTTTCGAACATATTTTCCGAAAATATGTTTGCTTTATCACCGGATCTGTGTTATTATGTTTTTGACAATTAAACGATATAACATTTTGAGTTCGATAAAACGGACACTTTGAATTTCGATATCAATTGATCTATGAGGAGGTGTTTATGGCTAACGGTAATATTTCAGCCAAACAGGAAGAGATTCTTGAATATCTTAAGGAAGTGATACTGAAGAAGGGTTATCCGCCTTCGGTCAGGGAGATATGTACTGCAGTGGGCCTTTCTTCCACATCCAGTGTTTTCAATCATCTTGAGAAGCTTGAAAAGAACGGTTATATAAGAAGAGATCCTGCCAAGCCCAGATGTATAGAGATCGTTGATGACAGTTTCCAGCTCACACGCCGCGAGATGACGCAGATACCCGTTGTAGGTACTGTTGCTGCCGGTCAGCCTATACTTGCCGCTCAGAATATTACGGATTACTACCCTATTCCTGTTGAGTATGCTCCCAATGCCGAGAGTTTTATACTTAAGGTTAAGGGTGAGAGCATGATAAATGCGGGAATACTTGACGGTGATATGATATTTGTCGAGAAATGCAATACAGCCAGGAACGGTGATATAGTTGTGGCACTATTGGATGATTCCGCCACTGTCAAGACATACTACAAGGAGAACGGACATTATCGTCTTCAGCCCGAGAATGATACAATGGATCCGATTATAGTGGATCATGTTGATATACTCGGCAGAGTTTACGGAGTCTTTCGTTTTATGAACTGATAACTCCTTTCATTCGCCCCTCAATATATTTTAGAGCGCTATCAGGATTTCCTGTATAGCGCTCTGCTCTTTTATGCTTCAATGAGTTTTCCGTCTCTGTATAGCCGCTCAAGATCATAGAATTCCCGGCTTTCCTTGTCGAACAAGTGAAAAATCACATCGTTGTACCCGATCAGCACCCAGTTGGCGTTATCATAGCCTTCAATACAGTAATGTTCGTAACCTGATCCGCTTAGTCTGTCATCGGTCTCATCGCTCATTGCCTGTATCTGTTTCTTGTTACTGCCGCTTGCGATAACAAGTGCATCCGCTATGACACTTATCTCGGATATATCTATGATCCTTATGTTCTCCGCTTTCTTATCTGACAGAGCCGCAACTCCTGTCTCTATGATCTTTTCAGCATCGGCCGATAATGCCATAAATTATTCTTCCTTTCCGCTTGTACTGTAGTATTTGTACGTTTCTATCGTTATCGGATCGATCATTCTGCTCTTTCTTTTCAGATAATCGATTGAGTTCTTACATATCATTGCAACCGCAGCATCAATATCCTTAAAAGCCATCTGCCTGATCTCATCAAGACACGGGATACCGTCTCTGCTTGGTTCGATATAGTCTGCCGTAAAGACGATCTTTTCAAGCATTGTCATTGACGGTCTGCCTGTTGTATGAAATCGTATGGCATCAAGTATCTCCGTATCATTCACTTCATACTTTTCAGCCGCCACTACACTTCCGGCCTTGGCATGAAGCAGTTCGGGATTCTCTCTCTCTATTTCGGACAGCTCGATTCCCGATCGCTCAGTCAACTGAAGCATTTTTTTTTCGGAAAGACCTTTGGCGCAGTCATGCAGAAGTCCGGCAGCATATGCCTTTTTGATATCATATCCATATCTCATAGCCAGACATGCGGATGTATTGCACACTCCTATCGAATGCATATAACGTTTACTGCTAAGTTCATTTTTTAGCATTATACGCCAACTATCGAATTGTTCGTCAATAACGATGGTTCCCATATGATCACTCAGTTTAAATAAAGCATGTTATCTTTTATATATTCAATGACCTTGTCATCAAGATAATACTTACAGGTCCTCCCCTTTTCCATCATTTCCCTGACAACTGTTGATGATACCGGGATCTCCGGAACATCCATAAGCATAATTTCTGCGCCGAAACGATCCTTTAATTCTGAAGCTTTATTCTTCATTTCTTCTTTAGATAGCCCGTTTCTTTTAGCACATGCAACGATACATTCGGAAAAAATAACATCAGGTTTTTTCCATTTTTCCATTGAAAACAGCGTATCCGCACCGATTATATAATAATAACGTGTGTTGGGATTCTCACTACATAATATATCAAGTGTTTCATATGTGTAAGTATAGCCGCCACGCACTATTTCCATAGCCGATACGACGAACTTGTCATTTCCCGCTGTCGCAAGCTCTGCCATCTTAAGCCTGTGCTCAGCGGCAGCTACGCTTTTCTGATCCTTAAAATATGAACAACCGCTCGGCATGATCAGTACTTCATCCAGCCCGCAGAATTCGAGAGCATTCTGCGCGAGCATCAGATGACCTATGTGGATCGGATTAAATGTACCGCCGAGTATTCCGACTTTCTTTTCGTAACTGCCGTTATTCATTTACGGATCCCCGTGGGATTATTATCTTGCGGTCTTCCTTCTTGCTGTTTTGCCGAAACAGTACTATCTTCCTGCCTATAACATGAACAACGGAAGATCTTGTCCTCTCGGATATGACAGCAGCCACTTCCTTCGGATCATCAAGACAGTTTTTCAGAACGTTTATCTTGATCAATTCCCTTGCGGTAAGTGCTTCATCCACTGCATTGCAGATCTCAGGCGTCACACTGCCCTTACCGATCTGAAATATCGGATCATATGTACTTGATATCTTCTTCAGATATGCTCTTTGCTTACTAGTCATAATATGCAAACTCCCATCCGTAGATCTTGACGGTATCACCCTCGGAAATTCCCATTTCTTTAAGCTTTTCGTTGATGCCGTTCTCTTCCATGAACTTCTGGAAGAACGAGAATCCTTTTTCAGAATCAAGATTCGTATATCCGAGCATCTTTTCTATCTTGGGTCCTTCTACGCAGTATGCTTTGAGTTTCTCATCATAGAATACATCGTAGCTTGTGCTGTCATCATTCCTGACGGGAGTGTATTCGCTGGCAAATACAACATCCGGATCCTTTATCTGAGACAGTATCTGTCTTACCTCACCTATCAGATCGTTTATTCCTGCTTTTGTGGCTGCCGATATCGGAATGACTTTTATTCCTTTCGGCTCAAATTCGGCTTTAAGCTTAGCTACCGGATCACCTTCTGTAATGATATCCGTCTTGTTGGCGGCAATTATCATGGGACGTCGGGAAAGTTCCTTATCATAGTTTTCCAGCTCGCTGTTGATCGCATAAACGTCAGCCACAGGATCTCTTCCCTCGCATCCGGAAGCATCGACCATATGCACGAGAACTTTTGTCCTCTCTATATGCCGCAGAAAATCATGTCCGAGCCCCACTCCTTCCGAAGCACCTTCGATAAGTCCCGGAATATCGGCCATTACAAAACCTTTTCCGCCGTCCAGGTCAACAACTCCGAGATGAGGACTTATGGTTGTGAAATGATAATTTGCGATCTCCGGTCTGGCATTTGATACGACCGATAAAAGGGTTGATTTTCCGACATTCGGATACCCCACAAGCCCTACATCGGCTATAACCTTGAGTTCAAGGTCGACGGTAAGTTCCATTGCCGGCTGGCCGGGCTGCGCATACTTGGGAGCCTGCATCCTGGGCGTGGCATAGTGCTGGTTGCCGTTACCACCGAGTCCGCCCGACAGCAGTACCACTCTTCTGTTTTCGCCCGACATATCAACGATGACCTTACCGGTCTCGGCCTCTTTAAATATCGTTCCGGCAGGTACGCGGAGTACTATATCGTCCCCGCTCTTTCCTTTGCAGTTGCGTTTTCCGCCGTTTTCTCCGTCACCTGCACAGTATTTTCTGACATGACGATAATTCGTCAGCATGTTCATGCCGTCATCGACTTCAACGATAACGTCACCGCCCTTGCCGCCGTCTCCGCCGTCAGGACCGCCGTTTGCAACGTATTTCTCGCGTCTGAAAGATACGTGTCCGTCGCCGCCCTTGCCGCTCCTTATGAAGATCCTGGCTCTGTCTGCAAACATAATAAAACACCAATGAAAAATAAAGGCCTTAAAGATTTACTTTAAGGCCATAACAATTACTGCTCTACGGGGTAAACGGAAGCAACCTTCCTGTCTCTTCCCTTTCTTTCAAAACGGAGAACACCGTCAACCGTTGCAAACAATGTATCATCTCCGCCGCGTCCCACATTCACACCGGGGTGGATCCTGGTTCCGCGCTGTCTGTAAAGAATGTTTCCGGCCTTTACAAACTGTCCGTCAGCTCTCTTTGCACCAAGTCTCTTGGCCTCGGAATCTCTTCCGTTCTTGGTGGAGCCCATTCCTTTTTTATGAGCAAATAACTGAAGATCTAACCTGATCATCTTCTGCCTCCTCTATTATCACTGTAAGATACTTATCATCGTAATCTTCTTCGATCGACCGAAGTCCCATGAGCATCGCATCCATTAACAGCGCTGCACGTTCATCACATGGAGTTGTAAACTTCCAGGAGATACACCCTTCGTTATAAGAAACATCGATCTTGGAACCGGTAAGCCCCATAATGGAATTAGCCGTATTGATCGTGAGCATCGATATTGCAGCACATACGATATCTTTACCTTTTTCATCGTATCCTGCATGTCCTTCGCTCGAAAATCCGACATATCCCGAAGAATTCTTTACGATCTTTGCAGTAACCAACTTTACACCTGCATATTATGCATTGATCTTATCGATCTTTACCTGAGTGTATGCTTGTCTGTGACCGTTCTTCTTGTGGTAACCGCTCTTTCTCTTATAACGGTAAACGATGATCTTCTTGCCCCTGCCGTTTTCAACGCAGGTTCCCTTAACGGAAGCTGACTTTACATCATCACCTACCAAGAGCTTGTCGCCACCTATTGCAAGAACGTCATCAAACGTAACAGCATCTCCGGCTTCCACATCAAGCTTTTCCACTTTAATGGTATCGCCTTCTGAAACCTTATACTGCTTTCCGCCTGTTGCAATAATAGCGTACATACTGCACCTCCTATTTACATTACTCGCTAGCTTCGGTGGGCACTGCCTCTTATAACCTCACTATGCGGCATACTCGGGTATATTAACAAATAATCGGCTATCTGTCAAGGATAATAACTTCGCTGTGTACCGTTTTTCCGTCAAGTTTATAATTTCTATGGACACGTTTGCTGACGGCACACACGATCTCATAAGGAATGGTACCTGCCATGTCTGCCATATCCTCGATCGGATTATCGGGGCCGAAGATCTCAATCTCGTCGCCTACTTTGACACCCGGCTTGTCCGTCAGGTCTATCATGCACATATCCATACATATCTTTCCGCGGACAGGAGCAGGTCCTTCGGAAGTGGCCACAGAGTATCTGTTTGACAGACATCT